>NZ_KV917377.1:3621648-3845927 GCF_002019705.1 Shouchella patagoniensis
CCGTTTGTCTTTTCGTATTTAATCAATAAATGTATGGTACGCTACTTTAAACAACCAAGGTTTAATTGCTTCATCCTTATAACTATCCAAAAAAAAGTAGGCTCGGTAAAACGTTTCTTGCATAATGTCTTCAGCAAGGTTTATATTTTTGCACATGGAAAAAAGGTATTGATATAAGTCATCGGCATAAAGAATATAGATTTCTTCTAATGAGTGTTTTTTGTCCATCCGAGCCTCCTTCTATAAGAACAACGTATAAGTAGAAAAAAGTTACACAAATACTTAAAGCGTTCTCATTTTAAATAAAAAAAGATCGTTAAGCTCATTTAATTTTTATAGGACAACACAATAAAGGAGTCATGAATCAAATGAAGGAAAAGATTATTGAATTACAAACAAACGATATTTCGAGTATCGTCGCCTTATCAGAAACCGTAGGATGGGATTATGACAAACGAGAAGTTCGGACGGTATTAGAAGTCGGGACCGTTTATGTGATTAAAAATGGTGATTATGTTATCGCAAGCGCAGCACTAATCCCTTATGCGAATACAGGACTTGCTTCAATCGGCATGGTTATTGTTGCCCCAGCGTATAGAGGGCAAGGACTCGGCAGAATGGTGACTCAAGCATGTATTAATAAGGCTGACAATAAATTCACATTGCTTCTTGTTGCAACAGAGGATGGAAAAAAGCTTTATGAGAAGATGGATTTTGTAGAGTGGGGGGAGGTACATAAGTACGTAAGGTCAGAAACAGAGTATCAACGAGAAACAAATCTAGACGACCATGAATATAAATGGAGACCTTATCAGAAAGAAGATTTTAATCAACTGGTTCAATTAGATGAACAAGCCTTTGGTGCAAACAGGCGGCGCTTGATAATACAACGCTTGAATCAATGTAAAAAATGCACTGTACTTATTGACGAAAGAGAGTGCATAACAGCATATGGAATGGCTATAGAAACTCCAGCGAATACGATTATTGGTCCACTTGTTGCCCCGGATTCAGAAAAAGCGAAGAAACTTATTAATTTATTGCTAAGAGGCAATCAAGGTAATATTCGAATTGATATGCCTAAGCAGGATGACTTAATTAGCACTTATTTAATTGATCAAGGATTTAAACTGAGTGCGCAACCACCAATTATGGTTCGGGGCAATAAAGCAGGGATAAAAAGAAACGGACAATTGTATGCTCTTGCTGCACAGATTTTCGGATAATAAACGGCCGTGAATTAGTAGCTTGCTGCAGCATTAGTATGCAAAAAGGGACAGGTTTCAATGACTCGTATTTTTTCCTTGGAGTAGAAGCAGCATTGGTTATGCAAAGAATTGAGTTGCGATCATTAAGGTGCTTTCTTTATACAAAAAACAAGATAGGAATCTGAAGAGATGTGTCGAATGCTGACGGAGTAGGAAGAGGAGTTGAATATAGGTGAGAAAATCCTTTGATCAAGTCACAAAACATGTGGAAGCAACAGCTAAGAAAGTAGAGCAATCAGGTTCAGCACTGATTATTATGCACAATGGTGAAACGGTCTTGGAGAAGTATTGGGGGAGACACTCAAACAGTGAAAATGCAAGAAAGGTGCAAGCGAATACACGTTTTCATGTAGCCTCTGTGCGCAAGAGTTATATTGGTTTTGCCGTCGCTTATGCAGTATATAAAGGTTATATTTCTTCTATTAATGATCTAGTTATACGTTATTTGCCAGAGTGGAATCAACCCATAATGGAAGGGACAACCATTCGGCATCTACTTACGCATACACATGGATTAAGAGAACGGGAAGGGAACATCGCCCGGGATTTTCTCCCAGGAACGAGTTGGGCGTACCGAGGAGTAGGGATTGGGATGCTTGCTGAAATCGTAAAAAGAACGACTGGACAAACGGTTTCCGAAATTCTAGCTACACAAGTATTTATACCCCTTCATTATTACGAGTCTGGTTGGATAGGGAAAAAAGATGAAACACTTGTGGAGGTTATTCGGAAAGAAAACGATTCCGCGTGGACAGAAAGTTTGTCTACTGAAGGGGATCAAATGAATATGTATGTATCCGCAAGAGAACTAGCAAGATGGGGAGAACTTCATCGCACTAAAGGTTTTATCAATGGCAACCAGCATATTTCAAAAGAGATTTTTCAAATGACAACTTCTTTGCAAAGTCCGGATCTTGTTAATGGGGATTTACCGCAAAATGGTTTTCTATGGTTCGTGAAAGACAAGGAAGTAGCAAAATCGGAGATAGGTGCTTTAGTTCCGAGGGGTTCTTATCAAATTTTAGGGTATACCGGGGTAACGGTTTTAGTGATACCTGACTATCAACTTGTGACCGTTCGCGCTTTTAATAGCTTTGGATCACCTGAAGGGTTTGATTATTTGTCTGATGTTAGAGACTTTGGTGACGCGGTTGTAACAGCCTATAAAACGAATGATGTGCATGCTTAAAAAATGGGAGTAGAAGTGAATAGGTTTGTAGAGGGGGTTGAGTAATGCAAACGATACTTTATTTTATCAGGCATGCAGATTCAGACTTTGTTTTTGGAATGGAACGTGAGCGCACTCTGTCGATACAAGGGAAAAGGGATGCAAATCATCTCGTAACCTTATTGGAAAAAAGGAAAAGGAACCATTTTATTTCAAGTCCTTACGTGCGGGCTGTTCAAACCATTAATCCACTCGCGATAAAAACTAATTCAACGATTACTACATATGAAACCAGCACAAATTTTGCTTGCTCATTCTAAATTAGAAGATATGAGTTTAGAAGAAATGAAAGCACGATTAGCAGAAAGTTATGCAAAGCGACTTTATTAAGTAGGCAAAAACACAGGGAGCGTTATCTCTGTGTTTTTATTTGCTATTAATATTACGATAATGAAACGAATAGAATAAAATTGTTATTTAATTATAGAAGTTACAAGATAAAGAGAAAAGTTCTAAAACTTATCTATTATAAACGATACCCTCGAAATTTTCGTTTTAGTTAAGCCTGAACAGAATAATTTTTCTGATATTCTATAATTGACAGCGCTTTCATTAGGTGTTACTGTTTTTAATATAACAAGATAGTTAGTGTTCGTTTTATATTGTTATTAATAAGTGAAAAGAAAAATAAAATAATTAAAAGGGGATGTAGAGGATGTTTACTCCTGAAGTGGAAGCTGCGAGTAGAGAAGAGATAGAACAAATTCAACTCAAGCGGCTTCAACAGACAGTACAAATGGTATTTGAACAAGTGCCATTTTATTGCGACAAATTAAACGAACTGGAGATTGGTTCAAAGAGTATTCAGGAGAGAACAGACTTAAGCGAGCTACCCTTTACAACAAAAGAGAATTTGCGAGATCATTATCCATTTGGGTTGCTAGCTATTCCTAAGGAGGAATTAGCGAGAGTTCATGCATCTTCTGGAACGAGTGGAAAACCAACTGTTGTTGGTTACACGAAAAATGATTTGATTAACTGGGGAGAGATGGTTGCAAGAGCGATTGTTGCGGCAGGGGGAAAGAGCACAGATATGATCCATAATGCTTATGGGTACGGCCTATTTACAGGGGGGCTAGGTATCCATGGTGGAATCCAAGCACTTGGAGCAAGTGCTATCCCTATATCAAGTGGAAATACAGAGCGACAAATGATGTTGCTGCAAGACTTTCAACCAAATGGGATATGCGGTACCCCTTCTTACATGATTAGTTTAGGAGAAAAATTGGAATCAAAAGGAATTCATCCAAGTTCGATTGGGTTATCATATGGCATTTTCGGTGCTGAACCATGGTCTGAAACAATGCGAGCAAGACTTGAATCAATGTTTGGTATTAAAGCACTCGATATTTATGGACTTAGCGAGGTAATGGGACCTGGAGTATCATTTGAATGCCATGAAGCACAAGAGGGCTTACATATCGCTGAAGATCATTTTATGGTTGAGGTTATTGATCCAAAGACACTACAACCTCTGACAGAAGGTGAATTTGGAGAACTTGTATTTACGAGTCTAACAAAAGAAGCATTGCCGGTCATTCGTTATCGGACAGGGGATATCGCTGCGCTAACAACTGAAAAATGCAAATGTGGGCGGACGTCAGCACGTATGACCCGAGTAAAGGGCAGAACAGATGATATGTTAATTATTCGAGGCGTAAACGTTTTTCCTTCAGAGCTGGAGCGTGTGTTACTCGGTGTAAACGATTTGGTTCCACATTATCAGATCCATCGAATTAAGCAAGGAGCAATGGAGAGTGCGAGAGTACATGTCGAGTTGTGCGAACGTTTTTACAATGGCATTGGTTCAGACTTAGAACATGAAGCCGTGCAACAGCTAAAACGAACCATCTCTCAACAATTAAAATCGGCATGTCTCGTATCAGTTGATATTGTGTTGGAACAACCTGGGGCAATCCCCCGTTCAGAAGGAAAGGCTATCCGAGTCATTGACAGTAGAGATAAAGAGTGTGAAGGAGTGGTTTGATGAACAAAGAAGCCGTAGATATAACAATCATCGGCGGAGGTCCAGTTGGCTTATTCGCTGCATTTTATGCAGGTATGCGCGGAATGTCAATCAAGCTAATAGAAAGTTCGCCACAGCTGGGGGGTCAACTTAGCACGTTTTATCCGGAAAAGTACATATATGACGAAGGTGATGGCACAGGCGCTAGTAGATGGCTTAGTGGAACAGATGAATCCATTTCAGCCAACTGTTTGCTTGAATGAAGAAGTGCTTGAGGTTAATCGGATGGAATCTGGTGATTTTGAACTGATGACAAATGAAGCAATACATCGAACAAAAACAATTGTCATTACAGCGGGCAATGGCACTTTCCAACCGTGGAAGCTAAAACTTGAGGCGGAGGAAACGTTTAAAGGAAGGAATATTTAAGTGTTTATTGATCCAAAAGCAAGAGTACAACCGCCACACAGCACAAGCATTATGAGTGAGAAAGAGAAAATGCCTGTTTCATAAATATGAAAGAAAAGAGAGTTATGATTATGGATAAATGATTGGAGGAGGGCTTACGTATGGCGAAATATGTATGTGTTAATCAAGAAACATGCATCTCTTGCGGATCATGCGGAGCGATTGCGCCAGAGGTGTTTGATTATGATGATTCTGGCCTAGCTTATGTTCATCTTGATGGAAATGAAGGTCGCTCGGAAGTGCCAGAGGATCTTCATGATGATGTAGATGATGCTTGTGAAGAGTGTCCAACAGACTCAATCAAAACGTCAGACGAACCAATTCTTGTCCCGAAAGATTAACGATTAAAAGAAAGGGTGAAATACATGCATGTCATTACAGAAAGTATGACAGAGGAAGAACGTATGACAGTATTTATGACTCGAATTGAAGCAGGTGAGAAGATTGAAGCGGATGATTGGATGCCAGAAGAATATAGGGTCACATTAATTAAATTGATCTCAATGCATGGTATTAGTGAGATTATGGGAGCTCTTCCAGAAAAAGAATGGGTTCCGCGTGCGCCTTCCCTTTATAGGAAACTTGGCATTATGGCGAAAGTGCAAGATGAGATGGGGCACGGTCAATTGCTTTTGCGCGTAGTGGAAGATTTAATGAAGCCTTTTGGTCGTAACCGAGATGACCTAATGCAAGACTTGTTTACAGGGAAGCTGAAGTTCCATAATGTCTTTCACATGAAAACGAAAACATGGGCTGACGCGGGTATAATTGGCTGGCTTGTTGACGGGGCAGCTATTATTACACAAACGAATATGCTTGGTGCATCTTATGGTCCATATGCACGTGCGTTAAAGCGGATTTGCGCGGAAGAAGTTTTCCATGCCCAACATGGTGAAGCGATTATTATGGCTCTAGCAGAAGGCAACGAGAAACAGCGAGAGATGATTCAAGAAGCGCTTAATCGTTGGTGGGAACCGTTACTCATGTTTTTTGGACCAGCGAGTAAAGAAACAACTGGATCTTCCAAACAAGATGTGACGATTAAGTACAATATTCGCACCAGTACAAATGAAGAATTGCGGCAGCGGTTTTTAACAAAATATATTCCACGTGTTTTATCTCTTGGACTAAACATTCCTGATGAAACATTATTGTTTGATGAGGTAAATGAAACATGGACGTACCAACAACCAGACTGGAATGAATTTAAAAAGATTACTCGAAATGAAGGCCCATTTTCTCAAGAACGTTTAAACTTGCGTCGTGTCTCATACGACAATAATGCTTGGGTTCGACGTACGTTAGCGGAGTAGAAGGAGGATATAATGAACGAAAAAAACGGATTTTATAAAGAGTTTGAAGTATTCTCAAAACGAACCGATGCAGCACCTTTTACTCATCAATTTAGCTTGACTGCTCCGAATAAGGAGCTTGCCATAGTGATGGCGCAGGAAAATTTCATGAGAAGAGAACCAGTAACTGATATTTGGGTTGTAGAACGGGACAGCATTCGCGGACTTAGTAGTGAAGAAAAAGCGTCTTTGCAACGATTGGATAACAAAGATTATCGAAATACAAAGGGATATGGTTATTTAAAAAAGAAGTGGCGCAAATATGAACAACAAGCTCTAGATGAAAAAGAAATCATGTCTTGGCAGGGGGGCAAAAAGAAATGAATGAACATTTCGTATATGCTCATCGAGAAGAATTGATCAGCTTATTGCTACAACTTGCGGATGATGACTTTATTTATGCCTTTCGTGGAGCAGAATGGCTAGGGCTTGCCCCTCACATTGAAGAAGATGTTGCGTCGGCTTCCATTAGTCAAAACAGTATGGGGCATGCCTCTATGTTTTATGAATTGGCGGAAGAGCTTGGTCTTGATGAAGCGAATATTCTTGCTCATGCACGTCCGGCTAAAGAACGCCGGAATAGTATATTACTCGAGCGTGTAAATGGTGAAGGTTCTTATATGGGCACGCCAACGTATAACTGGGCCTACACTGTTGTCCGTAATTATTTTTATACACAAGCCAAGAAGATAAAGATGGAATCGCTTCGGTCAAGTTCTTACACACCGCTAATTGATGTAGCTTTGAAAGTGAATATGGAGTTACATTATCATTTGCTACACTGGCGAACTTGGTTTGTTCAGCTTGTTGGAGCAACAGAGGAAGCGAATGAGAAGATGGTTTCTGCAATAAAAGAGGTAATGGTTGATTTTGGAGATTTGTTTTCTTATGGCAAGGAGAGTGAAACGATTATTGCTGCAGGGTTAATTGAGTCTAGCGATGTTTTACTCGAACGTTGGAAGCAGCAGATGGAAAGTATATTTCACGTTGGCGGTCTTGATTTACATCTTCTTACTTTTAAAACAGAAAAGAATGGGCGTAACCAAGAGCATACAGCAGATTTAGACCAAGCAATTGCAACGTTAGCAGAAGTGTATCAAGTCGATCCAGCAGCAATCTGGTAATAAGTTGAAAGAAAGGAGCTTCTTTCATGGCGATTATTGAACATATGCATGTTGGGATAGATGAGGTAAGGAGAAAACTTGAAGAGGTAAAGGACCCTGAAATTGATACGGTCAGCATTGTTGAACTCGGGATGGTTGAAGCAATTGAAGTAAAAGAAGGCCATGTTGTAGTTAAAATCCTACCCACTTTTCTTGGTTGCCCAGCATTGCCCATTATCCAAAAAAATATTGAGCAGGTGCTTTGGTCTCTTAGAGGAGTAGTAAGCATTAATGTAAAGTTTATTCACTCACCACCGTGGACTTCCGATCGGATTAACGATGCTGGACGTAAGGGTCTAAAGAAATTTGGGATTGCCCCACCTCCACGGTTTGAAGAAGATGGATCTTGGCATGTTGATTGCCCTTTCTGTTTATCTACTTATGTGACAATGGAAAATCTATTTGGACCAACAGCTTGCCGGAGCATCTTATATTGCAAAAGTTGTAAAAACCCATTTGAAGCAATGAAACCTGTATCGACATTATAAAATGACTATTTACTTTGCTCAACAACGGTCCAATTACGGGCCTTGCTAAATCATAAAAAACAAATACGTATCTAAAGGGAGAGACAAACAATGGCAAAATTAATCGCACTTTACAAGCATCCGGAAGACAAGGCAGCATTTGATGAGCATTATTTTAATGTTCATGCACCAATCACAGAAAAGATACCTGGATTAAAAGAAATGAAAGTAACGAAGTTTACTGGTACCCCAATGGGAGATGGTTCACCTTACTATTTGATGTGCGAAATGGTATATGACAGCATGGATGATTTGAAAAGTGGCCTTCGTTCTGAAGAGGGGAAAGCATCAGGAAAGGATTTAATGAAATTCGCTGGTAAGTTGGTCACGTTAATGATCGGCGAGGATGAGTAATCGTGTCTGGCTATAGCCAAATTCAAACTTCAATTGAGGCCGGTGTAGCAAGAATTGAGCTGGATCGGCCCCAGCAATATAACGCTCTTAACCGGAAGATGGTCAGCGAGATAGCCAATGCGCTTGAATCATTTGATCGTAATGAACGTGTGGCTGTTGTCCTCTTATCTGGAAGAGGAAAGGTGTTTAGTGCTGGTGCAGATATTGACGAGATGATGAATGACAATCCCATCCATCTCGAATTACTTAATCAGTTTACGGATTGGGACCGGATCACAAAAATAAAAAAGCCAATTGTTGGAGCGGTTCAAGGTTTAGTTCTTGGTGGTGGATTTGAACTTGCATTAAGTTGTGATTTACTAATCTCTGCTGCTAAAACCGAATTTGCTTTTCCAGAAGTTGAACTAGGCGTGATGCCAGGCGCCGGAGGAACGCAGCGGTTGACTAAGCTTGCCGGTCGAACAAAGGCTTTGGAATGGCTGTTTACAGGAGAACGCATTTCGGCAGAAGAAGCACTTAAACATAACATCATCAATCGAATTGTTCAACCGGAAGTGTTAGAAGAAGAGAGTTTAAAGTTTGCTATGAAATTAGCACAAAAACCACCATTATCTCTAAGGCTGATAAAGGATGCTGTGAATCAGGCAGATCATACATCTGTTGAAGAAGGTATGCAATATGAACGCAAAAACTTTTATTTACTCTTTGCGTCAAACGATCAAAAAGAAGGCATGAAAGCATTTGTGGAAAAAAGAAAGCCGCGATTTGAGGGGAGGTAGCCAACATGGAACTCATAAATTACCTGGAAGAAGCTGGAGTTGCAACAATCGCTCTGAATCGCCCCGACTCTTATAATGCTCTTACAGCTCATATGCTTTCAGAGCTTAAACATGCATTTAAGAAAGCGGAATCCTCTTCTGACATAAGGTGTATTGTTTTAACAGGTAACGGTAAAGGGTTTTGTTCAGGGCAAGACTTAAATGAGGTCCCAGGCGATATCGATCATGGTGAAATGATCCGTACGAGTTATGCGCCTGTCATTAAACAGATGAAAGCATGTGAGAAACCAATTGTTGCAGCGGTGAACGGTGTAGCAGCGGGGGCTGGGTTTAGTTTGACCTTGGCATGTGATTTTAGATTAATGCATGAACAAGCAAACTTTATGAATGCGTTTATACATGTAGGGCTCGTTCCGGATTCGGGAAATCTTTTATTTTTGAGCCGTTTAATCGGAGAAGCAAAAGCATTAGAGTTAGCCATTCTTGGTAAGAAGGTTCAGGCGGCGGAAGCATTAACATTAGGGTTAGCAACTGAAGTCATAAAAGAAGAAGATTGGGATTTAGCATGTAAGCAATTTGCATCAAAACTCGCGGCAATGCCAACGCAAGCTATTGCCTTAATCAAGCGTTCGTTAATTCTAACTCATTTACAGTTAGACGCTTATCTTATTCATGAAGCTGATATGCAGAGAATTGCAGGTAAGACCTTTGATCATTATGAAGGTGTGGAAGCATTTAAGAAAAAAAGAAAACCTGTTTTTTCAGGATGCTAAAAGGAGAGGTAGAGATGACTGGAGCGACACAAACCACAATGGATACAACTGCGTTAAAAAGAGACATATATGGTCTTTTTATAAATGGGGAGAGCATTCTCAGTGAGAGTGGTAGAACGATGAACACGTATAATCCGGCTACTGGAGAGAAGCTAGCAGAAGTTGCGAAAGCAAGTTCAGTTGATGCGGATCAAGCGGTTGCTGCTGCACGTCATGCATTTGAAAATGGAAAGTGGAAGAAATATCCGATCGGTAAACGGGCAAAAGTTTTACATAAAATCGCAGATATCATGCGGGAACGATTTAATGAAATCGTCGAATTAGAAATTTTAGACACAGGAAAATCCTTAGCTGCAGCGCAAGGGCAAGTTACTCAGGCGATTGAGAACTTCGAATTTTATGCAGGTGCGATTGTCGGCCACCGTGGGACAGTTAATCCAATGCCTGGGCAATTTCATAATTATACAGAAAAAGAACCAGTAGGTGTTTGTGCACAAATCATCCCATGGAATTACCCGATTATGATGGCTTCATGGAAGATTGCTCCTGCAATTGCAGTAGGGTGTTCAATTGTTGTTAAGCCTGCAAGCCTAACCCCATTGACAGCAATTGTATTAGGAGAAATTTGTTCAAAAGCAGGTGTACCAGCAGGTGTTATTAATATCGTTCCAGGCTCTGGTTCAGAAGTAGGGAATTACTTAGTTGAACATCTAGATGTAGATAAAGTTGCTTTCACTGGTTCAACGCCAATTGGAAAAGACATCATGGCGAGTGCTTCGGAAACTCTAAAACGTGTCACACTTGAGCTTGGTGGGAAGTCGCCAAACCTTGTTTTTGAAGATGCTGATATCGATGCAGCAATAGCAGGATCATTGTTTGGTATTTTCTATAATACTGGGCAATCGTGTGAGGCGCGTTCACGTCTTTACGTCCATGAAAATGTGTATGAAGAATTTCTTCATAAGTTTGTTGAGAAAACTAAACAACTGAAGCTTGGAAATCCATTTGATGAAGGGACTCATATAGGAGCCATTATCGATGAAAACCAGCTGAAGGTAATTGACGGATATGTGAAATCAGCGAAAGAAGACGGAGCAGAAATATTGGCTGGTGGCAAACCGGCAATGATTGAAGGTTTCGAAAATGGCTACTGGTATGAACCGACAGTGATATCTGGAGTTACACATGAAATGACGGTGGTTAAAGAGGAAATCTTTGGACCTGTAGTCATAATCATGCCGTTTAAAGAGGAAAAAGAAGCGATCAAGTTAGCGAATGATACGGAATATGGGCTTGGTTCAGCGATATGGTCTACAAATGATGCTCGAATTAAACGAGTTGGTGGTGCGATTCGAGCGGGAATTGTCATGGTTAATTGTCCATTTTCTGCATTTCCTGGCACGCCGTTTGGTGGATATAAACAATCAGGATTTGGTCGGGAACTTTGTATTGAAACGCTTGACCTTTACACTGAAACAAAGAGTATTTTATCGTACTATGGCCAGCGTCCAATCAATCCGTTTGGCATTTAAACTAAAGAGGGGCTGACCGAATGGTAGCTCATTTTTATTAAAGGTTAGCAAAGCTGGATGCGATAAATGGAGAGGACGGTGTAAGAAATGAACGAAATTGTTGTAGTAGGTTCTGGTGTTATGGGGAGAGGAATCGCGTACGTTGCTGCAGCGAGTGGTTTTCCTACATCTGTTGTAGATGTTAGTGCAGATGCTTTAAAAAGTGCAGAAGAGGCTATTCATCAATTTTTTAGAAAAGGTGTTGCACGAGGGAAGGTAAGTGAGGAAGAGGCGACGGTAGCTTTAAGAAAACTGGCATTTACTCAAGATCTTGAAGCGGTTGCGAGATCTGCTGATCTCATCATTGAAGCAGTGCCTGAAAGGGCTAAATTAAAGCAACAAGTTTTTGAAATAGTAGGGCGATCTGCGAAAGCATCGTGCATCTTCGCGACGAACACATCAACAATGAGTCCGACAGAAATCGCATCATTCGGAGGAAGGCCAGAACGAACAATTGCCATGCACTTCTTTAATCCAGTTCATAAAATGCCTCTAGTTGAGATTGTTCGAGGGTTAGAGACTAGCGATGAAACTGTAAAATACATTGAGTCTATAGCACGATCGATGGGCAAAGAAACCGTCACAATTAAAGAGTTTCCAGGGTTTGTCACTAGCAGGATGAGTGCTCTTGTTGGAAATGAAGCTTTCTATATGTTGCAAGAAGGGTTAGGCACTGCAGAAGAAATTGATAAAGCGATTAAACTCGGCTTGAACTATCCTATGGGGCCATTTGAGTTAGCTGACCTCGTTGGACTTGATGCACGATTAAATAATCTCCGGTATCTTCATGAAAAACTTGGAGAAAAGTACCGCCCTGCGCCACTTTTAGAACAGTACGTAAAAGCAGGCCGACTTGGAAGAAAGTCAGGCAAAGGCGTATATGAGTACACGAATGAAGGGGCGGTCTCGAAATGAAGGAAGTTGTCATTATTGATGCCGTTAGAACACCAATTGGACGATATAAAGGTGGTTTAAAGAATATTCGTCCCGATGATTTAGGTGCAGTCGTTATCAGGGCATTGCTTGATCGAAACAAATTATTAGACCCTCATACGATTGAGGAAGTTGTGTTAGGGAATGCGAACCAGGCAGGAGAAGATAATCGCAATGTGGCACGGATGTCTGCGCTTCTAGCGGGATTGCCTGTTGAAAGTGCAGGAACAACAATCAATCGGCTGTGCGGATCAGGGTTAGATGCGATTTTATATGCTGCCAGAGCGATTGCCAGTGGTGATGGGGATGTGTTTATTGCAGGTGGTACAGAAAGCATGACCCGAGCTCCTTTTGTAATGGGCAAACCAGAAGTGGATTATCCCCGAGGAACGATGGAATTAATGGATACAACAATCGGTTGGCGTTTTACTAACAAAGCATTAGAGGAGCAATACGGTGCTGAATCAATGCCGAAAACGGCTGACAATGTCGCAGCAAGGTACGGTATCAAACGTGAAGATCAAGATCGATTTGCATTGTCGAGTCAAAAACGTGCAAAAGTCGCTATAAGTGGGAATCGCTTTACCGATGAAATCATACCTGTTTCCTATAAAGATCACAAAGGAAACGAAATTGTGATTAATACGGATGAACATCCTCGTCCAGAATCATCAATTGATAAATTAGCAAAATTAAAGCCACTGTTTCCAAATGGTACCGTTACTGCAGGGAATGCATCAGGAGTCAATGATGGTGCTAGTGCTTTGTTGCTCATGTCTGCGGAAAAAGCAAAAGAACTTGGCTTAAAGCCATTAGCTCGCTATGTGAGTGGGGGTGTTGCTGGAGTAGAGCCCACCGTGATGGGCATTGGACCGATTGATGCAACTGAAAAAGCCCTTTCTAGAGCTGGGTTATCCGTTTCTGATGTCGATCTCGTGGAATTAAATGAAGCATTCGCTGCACAAGCGCTGGCTTGTATAAATGAACTAGGGTTGGATCAAAACAAAGTGAATGTAAATGGCGGCGCCATTGCATTTGGCCATCCACTTGGGGCAAGTGGAGCACGAATTGTTACGACTCTACTGCATGAAATGAAAAAGCAGAAATCTCGTTATGGTTTGGCGACGATGTGTATCGGTGTAGGCCAAGGAATTGCTGGAATTTTTGAGCGAATCGAGGAGGAATAAACCTTGGAATCGGTTTTAGTTGAATATAAAGAATCACTAGCATACGTAACAATTAATCGACCTGACGTGTTGAATTGTTTTGATTATCAAACGTTAAAAGAGATGGATGACATAGTGAGTCGTCTAGCTATGTCATCAGAAATTCATGCAATTGTGTTTACAGGGGCTGGTGAAAAAGCATTCTCTGCTGGAGCTGATTTAAAAGAGCGTAAAACATTAACGTTAGAGGAAACAAGGAGAAACGTCGCATTCATTCAGCGAGTATTCCAAGCGATCGCAGAGTTGCCACAACCAACGATAGCTGCGGTAAATGGTTTTGCCCTCGGTGGTGGGTTTGAATGGATGCTTGCATGTGATTTTGCGGTTTGTACAGAAAATGCAGTGTTAGGACTGACTGAAACGAGCTGGGGCATTATACCTGGAGCTGGTGGTACACAACGTTTACCAAGAGTCGTTGGAGAAATGAAAGCAAAAGAATTAATTTTAACTGCTAAGCGGTTAGATGCTATGGAAGCCAAGGAGCTTGGGTTGGTTCTTTCTGTAGTTTCACAAAAACAACTTATGGATGAAGCAAGGGAATTAGCAATGGCGATGTTGAAGAACGCGCCGATCGCTTTGCGGCAAGCAAACTATGCGATTAAACAAGCTGGGAACGTCGATCTGCAAACGGGTCTTGCGCTGGAAGCAAAAGCGTATGAACTTACACTTCAGAGTGAAGATCGGAAAGAAGCGCTTCTTGCTTTCTCTGAAAAAAGAAAACCAGTTTTTTCTGGAAACTAGCATTGCGGATCGTCCCATAAGCGATATAATGAAATTGTATCAGCCGTTGAAAAAACGTTAGGAAGAGTGAGGCTTATGGGTGCAAATACGCAATCAATGATTTTTACTATATACGGAGATTATATACGCCATTATGGCAGCAAAGTGTGGATTGGAAGTTTAATTCAATTATTAAAAGAGTTTGGTCATAATGAGCAAGGCGTACGGGTTGCTGTTTCGCGTATGGTTAAGCAAGGGTGGCTCCAATCGGAAAGGCAAGGAGCAAAAAGTTTTTATTCCTTAACGCCACGTGGAGTCGACAGGATGGATGAAGCGGGCGATCGAATCTTTAAATTTGAAGAGCACGCCTGGGATGGAAAATGGCGTATGTTGCTCTATAAAATACCAGAAGAGCAAAGGCAAGTCCGTGATGAGTTGAGAAAGGAACTGTTATGGAGTGGATTTGGAAGTTTTTCAGCGTCGTGTTGGATTTCGCCAAATCCGTTAGAAAAACGGGTTGATGCGTTAATTGAGAAATACGAGATTGACGATTATGTTGATTTCTTTGAGGGTGTTTATAAATCCGAAAAGAATGACCAATTAGTAGAAAAAAGTTGGCCACTAGATGATATACAAGAAAAGTATGAGGCATTTATTATCCAATATAGCAGGTCATTTATTGCTCATCAAAGCTTAATGTATCGCAATGAGATGAGTGATGCAGAGTGTTTTGTCATTCGGACAAAACTTGTTCATGAATATCGAAAATTTTTATTTATTGATCCTGGTTTGCCAAAAGAGTTGTTGCCACCAAATTGGAATGGGAACGAAGCGATGCTTTTGTTTAAGCAGTATTATAAATTGTTAGCTGAACCAGCGAGTCGCTTCTTTGAACATGTCTTTAAACAAGATAATGATATGTGTCAAAAAGAAGAAGCGTATGACGCAAGTGATCATCCGTTAATTGTAAAAGAGTGAAAGGGGTGAAGGAGATGTTGAAACGACTAAATATCAAGTACCCTATTATTCAAGGTGGAATGGGTAACGTTAGTGCCCCTTCATTAGTCGCAAGTGTCTCTGAAGCTGGCGGACTTGGAACAATTGGTTGTGGCACAATGGAACCTAAAGTAGTCGACAGGCTCATCTTAGAAACAAAGGATCGGACAGATAAACCTTTTGCACTTAATATTCCTCTGTCAGTTAATGCACACTCTAAGGAACTAATGGATTTAGCGATTCAACATGATATTAAAGTGGTGTCTCTATCAGCGGGGAATCCGAATCCATATATTTCCATTCTGAAAGAAAAAGGGATTACAGTTATGGCTGTTGTAGCGAGTGTAGGTCATGCAACAAAGGCAGAAGCGGCAGGTGCTGATCTCCTTGTTGCAGAAGGATTTGAGGCTGCAGGCATTAACTCGCCAGTAGAGTTGACAACGTTTACACTTGTTCCGCAAATATGTAAGCATGTCAGTATTCCCGTGGTGGCTGCAGGAGGGATAGCTGATGGATATGGACTTGCGGCAGCTTTGATGTTAGGCGCCTCCGGTGTCCAAATGGGTACTCGTTTTATCGCGACAGAAGAAGCTCCGTACCATGCACTGTATAAAGAGAAAGTATTGCAAGCAACAGAACTGTCTACCATAGTTCTTGGTCGTCCTCATGGTCAAGTGCGACGTGTACTTAAAGGGGTTTACTCTGAAAAACTGTTGCAAGTGGAGTCAAGTCTAGATGACAAAGCCTATCGGGAGCATACGTCTGAACACCAACACCAACTTGGGGCGGTGAAAGGTGATGACACTAATGGATTTATGAATAGTGGGCAAATTGCAGGTTTAATAGATGATCTTCCTACAGTTAAGGATTTAATTAAATCGATGATGAATACAGCACGTCAACAGTTGGATAAAAAGCGAAAAGAAATAAGTGCGTTAACTGAATAAGGGGGAAACAATGGCGAAAAAAAGAGAATATGGAAAGGTTCATCCAGGTGTTAAGTGGGGACCTTTTACAATGAGGTTACCGGGGATACACGTGGAATGGAAGCTTACACAGTTATTACAAGGTGGGTTATTATTGCTTGCAACTTGTGGGTCTGTTACGCCACTTGCAATGAATTATTTTGATGTGTCATTTGAAGTGGCATGGACGCTCAGCTTGTTCTTTTTGTTTTTTGTTTTGGCTCAGACGATGTTTTTTGGTGATGTTTATGCGGGCGGAGGTATTACACCAGCTTTACCACTAACACTAATATTTATTGGAGCCTTTACACCTGGAGTTGAGGTTATTCAAGCACTTACTGCTTTATTCATACTTTCATCTTTACTGTTTGTTTTCTTTGGAATTACCGGTCTAGGTGCTAAATTTAACGAAATGGTTCCAAATGTATTAAAAGCGGGAATCATTATGGGAGGTGCGGTTGCTGCCTTTCAAAGTGAGCTTAACCGAATGCCGCAAATGCCATATTCAATCATTACAGCTTGGATTGTCGTCTTGTTTTTGTTTTATTCACTTCCATTTAAAAAAATGGCTGACACGAGGACGAAAATCTTTGTTGGAGGAAATGCTCTTTTGCTTTCATTAGTTGCAGCTGCTATTGTTGGATCAATTGCTGGGGAAGTGCACTTCGATATATCGTGGGGATTTTTTATTCCTCCTTTAGGAGAAACGTTTGCTGCCATGTCTGTATGGTCAATTGGTTTTCCTTCGCTTGGTCTGTTTATAAAGATGTTACCTCTCGGGTTACTTATTTACATTCTTGCTTTCAGTGATCTATTAATTGGAGATACGTTGATGAAGGATGCTGACAAAGTTAGGATAGATGAGAAAATTGACGTAAATGCTACGCGTAGCCACTATGTTCTCGCGGCAAGAAATTTATTGCAAGCACTCACAGTTGGTCCGCTTCTGTGGTTACATGGTCCCATTTGGGTGGGAGTGCAAGTTTTTTTGATTGAACGATATAAGCAAGGAAGACATGTAATGGATTCAATCTTTTCCGGACCTATGAATTTTTATATATTAGCAATACCTTTAGGTTTACTTATGCCGATTATTGGTATTATTACTCCCATGTTTCCTGTTGCATTGTCTGTCGCGCTTTTATTAACTGGATTTGCCTGTGCATATGTAGCTATGTCGATGATGGAAGATCAAACGACTGGTGGGATGATCTTAGCAATAGGAATGGTAACTGCATTTTTAGGACCTGCATGGGGTATTGTATCAGGTATAATTTTATACATACTACTAATAGGTATTCGGGCTAAGAAACATGAAGAAATTGAAGATAGCAATGGAAAAGAAATTTCTTAAGTTAAGAAATGTAAGCGTTTACTTGATATAATGTGAAAGGAGGTGAAAAATGGAAAAGCAGCAATGGACTTCAAAGTATGGATTTATTTTGGCAGCTGCTGGTTCGGCAATTGGACTTGGAGCGATATGGAAATTTCCATATGTGGCTGGAATAAGTGGGGGAGGAGCCTTTTTCCTTGTCTTTATTTTATTCACAGTTTTAGTTGGTTTGCCTTTATTAATCGGTGAATTTGTAATTGGACGAAGCACACAAAAAAATGCAGTTGATTCATATCGATCAATTGCACCTGGTACGTCTTGGCACTTGCTTGGACGTCTTGGTATGGTGACTGCTTTTCTCTTACTTTCTTTTTATAGTGTTGTAGGTGGATGGATCTTAATTTATATCTGGAAAACGATATCCGGACAGCTTTCAGATCTGCATGGAACAGAGTATTCTGCTCTGTTGAACGAGACAATTAGTGATCCGTTTATATCTGTATTCTTTCATTTACTCTTTATGGTAATGGTTATCGTCGTAGTGGCCAAAGGTATACAATCAGGAATTGAAAAAGCTAGTGTTGTCATGATGCCAGCACTATTTGTACTATTTATCATTATCGTTATTCGATCTGTTACGTTAGATGGTGCGATGGAAGGCATTTCTTTTCTACTTGTCCCAAATTTTGAAGGACTGACAAGTGAAGGTGTACTCTTTGCAATGGGGCAATCCTTTTTTGCTTTAAGTTTAGGAATTTCTGTAATGGTGACATACAGCTCCTATTTATCAAAAAAAGAAAACTTATTGCAATCAGCCGGAGCTATTGTTGTGATGAACTTTATTGTCGCATTACTGGCGGGTCTAGCTATTTTCCCGGCTGTGTTTTCGTTTGGACTCGATCCAGCAGATGGTCCAGCCCTCATCTTTGCGGTTTTGCCAACAGTATTTAATCAGATGCCCCTAGGAATGGTTTTCTTACTCGCTTTTCTCATCTTATTTTTGTTTGCTGCATTAACGTCTGCATTTTCGATGTTGGAAATCATCGTTGCAGCATGGACAAGAGGGAAAGAAAGCAAGAGGAAGAAAACAGTGTGGGTTATTGGTTTATGTATTTTTCTTGTGGGTGTACCATCTGCTCTTTCTTATGGCGTTTGGTCTGATGTGTCCATCTTTGGATTAATCATTTTTGATGCGGTTGACTTTTTGGTCAGCAATATTTTGTTGCCATTTGGAGCGTTATTAATTGCCATCTTTATTCCACTTAGGATGCAAAGAGAGGTACTTCTAGCAGAATTCACAACCGGTAATACGATAGGAAGAAAGTTGTTTGCTTCGTGGTTGCTTTTTATTAAGTACGTTGTACCAATCGCAATTTCACTTGTATTTTTACATGCGCTTGGTGCATTTGACTGGCTCATATAAAACAATAGATAAGAAAAGAAGGGATGGTTTTAATGAAGCTTAGCCCAGAGAAAGAAACAATAAAATGGGATGTATTTAATGAAATGTCGGAGCATGAACAAGTCGTCTTTTGTAATGATTCAAATAGTGGTTTAAAAGCAATCATTGCCATTCATGATACAACACTTGGACCTGCTTTAGGAGGGTGTCGAATGTATCCTTATGAATCAACAGAAGATGCACTTGAAGATGTCTTGCGCTTATCTCAAGGAATGACAAAAAAGTGTGCAGCAGCAGATGTTGATTTTGGGGGTGGGAAAGCAGTCATTATTGGCGATCCAAACACAGATAAATCACCAGAACTATTTCGGGCTTTTGGCCAGTTTGTTGAATCACTTCAAGGTCGATTTTATACAGGAACAGATATGGGAACAACAATGGATGATTTTGTTCATGCGATGAAAGAAACACGTTGTATCGTTGGAGTTCCTGAAGAATTTGGCGGCAGCGGTGATTCTTCAGTTCCAACCGCGGAAGGCGTATTAAACAGCTTGCGAGCCATCAATTATATTTTGGACGGAGAGGACACACTTGCTGGAAAAACATACGCAATCCAAGGTCTTGGCAAAGTAGGGTACAAAGTGGCTGTCCAATTAATAAAAGAAGGTGCCGATCTTTATGTGTCTGACTTGCAACCAGCTGTGTCACTAACTTTAAAAGAACAAGGAAAAGTCCTTGGGAGAGATGTACAAATCGTTGATGGTGATGCGATCTTTTCTGTGTCTGCCGATGTACTTGTTCCATGTGCAAGAGGAGGCATTCTAGACGATACAACGATCAAAGCGTTAAAAGTGAAAGCCATTGCAGGGTCTGCAAACAATCAATTGAAAGAAGAGAGGCATGGAACGCTACTGCAACAAAGGGGTGTTTTGTACGCACCTGACTATATTGTGAATGGTGGTGGCCTCATTCAAGTTGCTGATGAATTGTATGGTGGGAATAAAAAAAGAGTAGTTGCGAAAACACAGGCGATTTATCATTCCGTCATTGAAGTGTTGCAGCTGGCGAGTGAGAAGAACATATCAGCTGTAAAAGCCGCAGATGAATTAGTGGAACGAAGAGTGGAGAGTCGTTCTACAAGGAATAGTTTTTATACAAATAGCGTAAAGCCTAAATGGGCAATCCGCCGAGAGAAGGGGATGTATAAGTAATGACAGATTATCCATTGTATCAGTGCATTGATAAAGAAGGTCATTGGGTGGGGGAGGATGAAAGATCTACTCAAGAAGATCTGTTCACTTTTTATCGTCATATGCTTCGAATTCGTACATTTGATAAAAAAGCAGTTACACTCCAACGTCAAGGCCGATTAGGTACTTATGCGTTATTTGAAGGTCAGGAAGCGGCCCAAGTTGGAAGCGCCCTGGCACTTGATGGGCAAGATTGGTTATTCCCGACATATCGCGACCATGGAGCTACACTTACGTTTGGAGCGGATATGGCTCGTACATTCCTTTATTGGAATGGTCGATTTGAAGGGTGTACTCCACCTGAAGGCAAAAATATCTTTCCACCTGCTGTACCGATTGCTACGCAAATTGTTCATGCAGTAGGTGTTGCGATGACTGAAAAACGCTTAGGATCTGGCAAAGCATCGATAGCTTATTTTGGTGATGGAGCGACCTCTGAAGGAGATTTTCACGAAGGGCTTAATTTTGGAAGCGTATTCAAAACACCTACAGTTTTCTTCTGTCAAAATAATGGTTTCGCGATATCGGTGCCAATGGAGAAGCAGATGAATTCAAAAACGATTGCTCAAAAAGCGGTTGCTTATGGCATTCCTGGTGTGCGTGTAGATGGGAATGATTGTATCGCTGTTTTTAGAACAGTGCAAAAAGCACTTGAACGAGCTCGGGCGGGAGAGGGACCGACATTAGTTGAAGCAGTTACTTGGCGTTATGGTGCTCATACAACGGCAGATGACCCAACAAAATATCGTGATCAAGCACAAAGTATTGAGTTCCGGAAAACAAATGATCCACTCACTCGTTTAGAGAAGTATATGAAAGAGACAGGTGTTTGGGATGAGGAGTGGTTTGCTCAGCTACAAACGGATCTTTCAAATGAAATCAATCAAGCGGTTGAGGAAATGGAGGCATTCCCTAAACCAGACGTAAATAATTTATTTGACCATGTATTTGCAGAGCCGGTATGGCCAATAGCAGAGCAGAAATCTCATTATATGGATCATTTAAAGGGAGTGATTTCATGATTAACTTAGAAAAACAAAGCAAAACAAAACAGATGACGCTTGTGCAAGCTGTAAATGACGCATTGAGAGTAGCGTTAGAATCAGATGCGAATGTACTTTTACTTGGAGAAGATATTGGCCGAAATGGTGGTGTGTTCCGCGCAACAGACGGCTTACAAGAAGCTTTTGGCGAAGATCGAGTCATTGATACACCTCTTAGTGAATCAGGTATCGTTGGTACTGGGGTAGGTCTCGCTATTTCGGGGTCAAAGCCAATTGTTGAGATGCAGTTCATGGGTTTTATTTATCCTGCATTTGAACAGATTATGACCCACGTCACACGCATCCGCATGCGTTCGATGGGCACTTACTCTGTACCAATAGTTATTCGTGCCCCATATGGTGCAGGCATTCGTGCGCCTGAAATTCATTCTGATTCTGTTGAAGCGTTTTTTACACATATGCCTGGGATAAAGGTGGTTTGTCCGTCTAGTCCAGCTGATGCGAAAGGATTATTGCTCGCCTCTCTTGCTGATCCTGATCCTGTTTTATTTATGGAATCTTTACGACTGTATCGTGGTGAGAGAGAAGAAGTACCAGTGGAGGGGTATGAAATAGAAATAGGAAAAGGAAAAAAAGTTTTGGAAGGCAATGATGTAACGTTGCTTGCTTGGGGAGCGATGGTTCCGATTATCAAGAAGGCTGCATCCACAGTCGCTAAAGAAGGTATTTCCTGTGATGTGATCGACTTACGGACGCTTTTTCCTCTTGACCGCGATATGATTGCCGAATCTGTTCAAAAAACTGGAAAAGCAGTTATCGTTCATGAAGCCCATTCTACAGGCGGTTTAGGCAATGACCTTGTTACTTTAATCAATGACACGTCGTTTCTTTATATGAAAGCACCAGTAGAGCGAGTAACTGGATTTGATGTACCGCCTCCACTCGGTTCCCTTGAAGATCATTTTCTGCCAACAGAATCGCGTGTTATTGCTGCCATAAAACGAGTGATCCAGTTTTAAAAGGAGGGATTAGGGTGATTGAAGTCAAGCTTCATGATATTGGGGAAGGTATGTCCGAAGGAGAAATTCTCCATTACTTTATAAAAGTCGGCGATACAGTCAAAATGGATCAACCATTAGTTGAAGTGCAAACGGATAAGGTAGCAGCTGAACTTTCTGCGCCGAAGGCAGGAATTGTTAAAGAAATACTTGCTGAGCCAGGAGAAACAGTAAAAGTGGGAACGACACTAGTTATAATTGAAGAAGAAGGATCAAACAGTCTACAGTCAAAGAAACCTGTTCAAATTGACAGAGGTAAAGAGAAGGTTCTAGAAACTGGGGGAAAGGCACAAGTAGCTACTGTAGCAATGGAAGATCGAACTCACTTACGACGAGTGCTCGCGTCTCCATATACAAGGAAAATTGCGCGAGAAAATGAGATTAATATTGAAGAAGTTGTAGGGACTGGACCAAATGGACGTGTGCTTGATCAGGATTTATATGCCATTTTAGAGGGGACTAAACAGCCATCTAGGCAAAAGAAAACAGAAAAATTAATGCCAGAGTTACGCTCAAGTTCTTATTTTAGTGAGCCGAAAGTGGAAGTACGGACAATTCCATTTATAGGGCGACGAAAACAAATCGCCGTCAAAATGACTGAATCAGTGTATACGATTCCTCATGTAACTCACTTTGAAGAAGCAGAGCTTACATCATTAATCGATTTGAAGAATTTGAGTAAAAAAGACGGGGTCTCCTTTTCTTTAAGTGCTTACTTTATAAAAACGCTAGTTATTGCATTAAAAGAACACCCTATCTTTAATTCTACTCTTGATGAGAAAAATGAAGTTATCCGGTTACACGATGATTACCATATTGGTCTTGCTACGAATACACCTGATGGGTTAATCGTTCCTGTTTTAAAGCATGCTGATCAAAAGTCTATCTTGCAGATTGATGAAGAGATGAAAAAATTGACTCGTCGAGCACAAAACAATGAATTAAAAGGCGAGGATTTACGTGGGGGTACATTTACCATTAGTAATGTAGGACCACTTGGTAGTACTGGAGCAACACCAATTATTAATGCTCCACAAACAGCGTTGCTTGCCATTCACAAAACAAAGCGTAGACCAGTCGTAACAAAAGACGATCAAATTGCGATTGGTGAAGTGATGACGATGTCGATGTCGTTTGATCACAGGATAGCGGATGGTGCTCAAGCTGTTGCTTTTACAAATCGGTGGGTTGAAATGCTTGAGGACCCAAAACGGCTAATAATGGAGTTGGTTTAAGTGGTTGTAGGAGAGCTTGCACAGGATCGGCAACTTGTCGTTATTGGAGGTGGACCAGGAGGATACCACACAGCAATTCGCGCAGCACAACTTGGATTAGAAGTTACATTAATTGAAAAGAAACAGCTCGGTGGTGTTTGTTTAAACAAAGGTTGTATTCCATCAAAAGTTCATACGCAAGCGGCGGATGTATGGCAAAAAACAAAAAAGGGAAATGTTTTTGGAATTCCAGTGCAGAACAACCAGTTTGATTGGGAACAACTCCAAAAGCATCAATCAAAAGTCGTTAAACACTTAAGGCAAGGTGTTGAACAGCTTTGCAAAGCACATAAGATTGAATTCGTTACAGGTGATGCCTCGTTTCTATCTAATGATCGGATCGGTGTTGAAAATGGCCATCAGTTTGATGTATACCGATTCAAATATGCAGTTGTAGCAACTGGTCATCAACCTGTGTCTTTACAAGAAAAAAATGAGCGAGTGCTCAGTGCCCATTCCCTTTATCAGCAAAAAGAGCAACCAGAAACACTTATTGTGATTGGAACAGATTTGTATGCACTGGAGGCTGCTTTTAGTTACCAGGTTTTAGGAACTAGTGTAACGTTGCTTATGAACGATGTTCTAGAACTCGAACCTGAAATCGAAAAAGAACTTTGGCGATCAGCAAAAAAAGCAGGAATCACGGTTAAGAAAAATGTGGTAGTCCAAGGGTTTGAACCAAGTGATGAAGCAGTTACTGTTCTTTATGAAAAAGGCGGTAAAACAGATAGTATTGTTGCTAGCCATGTGTATGCCTCTTCCGAATGGAGAGGAAATACGGATGACATTGGTTTGGAGCGAATTGGTGTAAAGCTGAATGAATCTGGCTATATTTCAGTATCAACCACCCTGCAAACCAACATCTCTTCTATTTATGCGATTGGTGATGTCATAGGGATTTCACAGCTCGCTACAACTGCAATCAGACAAGGGAAAGTACTTGCAGAGCTATTGGCGGGGAAGAAGTCTGAATGGGACGGCACTTTTTGTCCAATTGTATACCGGACGCAACCTCCAATAGCTACTGTTGGTTGGACATCGATACAAGCACAAAATGCGGGACGTGATGTTGTTATTAGTACATCACCATTTCGGAGTAATGGGTACGCAACAGTGAATGGTTCGACTGATGGTATTTGTGTTCTAGTGAAAGATGAAAAAACAGATGAAGTTCTTGGTGTACACATGATGGGTGAAGGTGCAGCAGAACTAATTTTTGCTGGTACATTAGGACTTGAAATGGGGGCACGTGATGAAGACTTCGTCTTTCCGATGTATCCTCACCCAGGGTTCGGTGAGGTTATGATGGAAGCCGCGGAAGGGTGGCAAGGACTTGCTATTCACCAAGCTCCGGTAAAAACAGCGAAGCAAGCGAATCCTAATTAAACGATGGGAGGAATAGGATGTCACATCACTTAATGGACGTGATAGTAGAAGGTAAAGAGCCTCCTCCGTGTGATACGATGATCGGGGTAGAAATGGGAGAAGTTCACGGGGGTAGAGCAGTTGGTATTTGGAAGCCAACAAAGGAAATGCTTAATGGGAATGGCGTTATAATGGGAGGGTTTGTTTCATCGGCCGCAGATGTTGTTATTGCCTATGCCATTTCATCAATGGTCAATGATAAGCAAACATTTGCTTCAGTGAATTTAACTGTATCCTTTCATCGTCCCGCTTTGCCAGGGGAAATTATGATCGAAGCAATAGTTGGAAAATTCGGTAAGACAATGAGTTATGTAACAGCTGAACTTTGGCAGAATGAAAAATTTGTTGCAAGCGCAGTTTCGTCTATTCTCGTTCAAGAAGTAAATGACTGATTTATGTAATCTAGGCGCTTTTTCTGTTATCAGGAAGAGCGCTTTTTCTATAAAAAGCAGGAATAGAGTCGTCTGAAGCGAATGACGTTTGAAGGGCTTTGCATGATCGTCGTAGTAAGGCACGGTGAAACGGATTTAAATATAAAGGTAGACTAGAGGGGGCCTTTAAATGATGCAGAAATTGCTCAACAGATCTGGATATACAGTTGAGCGATCAGACATTTGAATACATCTTTTTTCTCCACAAGAAAGTGCTGTTCAGAGGGCGGGGATTATTACTAGGAAACAAGAAACAAGTAATAGTTGATTTGGAATAGACAATAGAAATAGAAACCTCTTGAAGCTTATCATAAAGGATTAGGTAAGCGGGTAATTGTGACGGGTGGAACAAGTTCGGCAGGATTGAAACATACAGCATGGCAGGGTGGAATCAAATCAGAAGCAGCATTCATTGTGGAGAATCTAATGAAGTTTGGTGTACCTGACAGCCGTATTGTTTCAGAGCAAAAATCAAAAAGTTCGATTGAAAACGTTAAAGAAGCGCTAAAGATAGTTGATTTTTCTACAATGCATAGCCTCCTTTTTGTTTGTAAAAATTATGCAACGGGTAGACAACTGCGCGTATTAAAAAAATATCTACCAGCAAAAATTGAACTAATTCCCTATCCATTTGTTACATGTTTTGTCAATGCATCCTTGCTTACTGAAGCTCTTGGATGAAAACAGATAAAAACAAGTCGATTGTTTTTGGTGAGTACTTGCGCAACGTTATCTATGGAAGGATTGGAGTCATTGAGTCACCTAAAGAAACAGCCAAAGGTCTTGAAATGTATGAAGCGTATTATTTTGAAAAGATGAGTTGGAGGTAAGGGGTCCGGTATATTTCTAATTGATGATAGAGCTTATTTGTTTAGTCATGGTAAACTGAATGAATGATTTTAGACATAGGAGTTTAACATGACAAAAAACATAGACAAGTATCTCATATTATTACTAGTACTTTTTTTCTTTACGGGTTGTACCCCGGAACATGTTCAAGAAGATCTTTCAGTTAAAAAGCAAGAAAAGAACGAGCAGGAATTAGAAGATCTTCGCGCCCATTTTATTGATGTTGGTCAAGCTGATGCGACTTTCGTAGAATACGTGGAAGGCAATGAAGAATATCGAATTTTAATTGACACCGGCGATTGGAACGTAACAAATGTTGTGGACTATTTGAAGGCTCAAGAGGTAACAGAAATTGATTTGGTTGTTGCGACTCACCCTCACGCAGATCATATTGGTCAGCTAGCAGACGTGATTGAAGAATTTGAGGTATTAGAGGTATGGATGTCGGGTGATTTAGCAGAGACACAAGTGTTTGAGCGGGCTTTAGACGCGATTGCTGCAAATGATATAGATTATCACGAGCCTCGCTCAGGAGAAAGGTATGAGATGGGAACCGTCAGTATAGAAGTCATTCATCCAACCGAGGTGACTGGTAACCTAAATAACGGTTCGATTTCAATAAGGCTTGAATATGGCGACGTTTCTTTCTTGTTTACAGGGGACGCGGAAATAAGTGCTGAAGAAGAGATGATTGCTAGAGAGCATGAATTGGCTTCAACGATTTTAAGCGTTCCACATCATGGTTCCGATACCTCTTCGTCTATAGCATTTCTTGAAGCCGTTGTTCCAGAAATCGCTGTTTATTCAGCGGGAAAAGATAATTCTTACGGTCACCCTCATGAAGAGGTTTTAACTAATTTAGAGGCGAGTGGCGCGATTATATATGGAACAGATCGAGATGGAACAGTCTTGGTTGAAACAGATGGAGTCAATTATGAAGTTCTTACGAAAACAGAACAAACGATAACCCCTGATGCAAAGCCAAATGATGAACGTGCAAGTGAAGAAATTATGCCTGATAGGTGCATCGATATTAACAGTGCTTATGCATCAGAATTAGAAGAGATAATTGAAATTGGACCAGAGCGTGCCTTGGAATTAATGGAACTTAGGCCTTTTGTGTCAATCGATGATTTAAAGAAATTAACAGGCATAGGTGAGGCGCGCATTGGAAAAATAAAAGAACAAGGACTTGCATGTATAGGGGGATAAATAGAAATGATGGCACTTGGAATCATTGATCGTTTTTCAGATCAAAAAAAAGCAGTGGTGTTAGTTGACGAATTAAATAAGCAATTTATTATAGACCAGAGTGATCTCCCTCAAGGCTGTCAAGTAGGAAGTAGACTTAATTTAGAGTTAACTGATGACCAATCTGAAATCCGTTTGATACGTATGAATCGTAATCAAACGGATGCTAAAAAACAAGCGATTAAAGATAAGATGGAAAAACTGCAATTGAAGGGAAGAGAAAACGGGAAATTAAAGCGAAGAGATAAAAGATAGCCGTGTTCTTTTCGTTTTAATCACTTAATGATTTTGTCTATAGAATGTTACCTATATAAAAAAAGAGATTGGGAAATTGGAGCATTGTTTTTCTTGAATATGAGAGTTTTGACTTGTTTTCTTGAAAGGGAATGGGTTTTAAGGCATATTTAGTTGGGAAACAGTAAATGTTCAACGACCAGACTTCAGTACTAGGGGAGAATGAATCGGTTTCATTTAGCTGTTATCATTTGAAATATATCCATCAAAAAGCATAGGTTTTGCTATTATTCTTGGTTATTTTACGGAAAATGACAGGATTCTATTAATTTAGTGGTGACTTGCTTCAAGTACCTTGTTCCACTCGTTTCTTTCTCTTAGACTAGTTTTAATTAGAGGCTAATCGTGAGAAGGAGTCGAGCGTATGTACATAAAAAAAAGAGTAGCAATATGTGGGATAGCTTTAATAGCTACTTTAAGTAGTTGGTCTCTATCAAATTCGATTGCTAAAGCAGATGTATCTGGAAAGACGATCGTGATCGATCCAGGGCATGGTGGCAATGATCCTGGGGCTGTAGCAAACGGTTTGGAAGAAAAAGAAGTTGTCCTAGATGTTGCGGTGCAAACTAAGCAAATGCTAGAAGCAGCTGGGGCAGAAGTGTTAATGAGTAGACAAGCAGATACGTATATTGGTTTAAATGAGCGGGCTCAAATGGCAAACGCTAATCAAGCGGATACGTTTGTTAGCATTCATGCAAATGCGTGGGAACAACCAAGTGCAAATGGCACAGAAACGTATCATTTCCCATCGAGTGTACAAGGAAGAGCGCTTGCAGAGTCACTTCAAAATGAGTTAGTTGTTGAATTGGGTCGAACGGACCGAGGCGTCAAATCAGCTAATTTTAATGTGTTAAAACAAACAGTAATGCCAGCAGCTCTAGTGGAATTAGCATTTGTGACAAATGTTGAGGAAGCAGAGCTAATGAAGACGGCAGCTTTCAGGGAGCAAGCAGCAGAAGCGATTTATCAAGGTTTAATGAGCTATCATTAATCACGAAGGGAGGAAGCAGTTAGCTATGCTTCCTCTTCTTTTTTACCAATTAAATATAGCTTTAAGTGTAACCAATGTGATTGCATATAAAATGGAAGAAAGCAAGAATGTAGGTAAGTGTGCATACTTTTCTTCTGGCAACTCTTTGCTAATCACGTTAAAAATCATTGCACCAGAACTAAATGCAATCATTGAGTCAACAAATAGACCTGAAGATGGTCCAAAAAATCCGGCAATTGAACCAATTAAAGTGGCTGAAGCCAGTACCCAACGCCCTAAACGGTGATGGAGAGCCTGACTATCAATACCTAAGTGATAAGAGATTCCAATAAAGTGAAGTCCGATTGCTAATCCATAAAATAAAGCTTCTATTGTTTTTACATCAGATGAGAAGACAATATAAGAGATCATGAATGCATAAAAAGCAAAGAAGCCAACTTGAACTAAATAAATGGTTTCTGGCGTCATTTTCTTAGCGCGTTTTGTTTTGGCGAATTTATAAACAGTGTAATAAACAAGCAAACCAATTAAGCCTAAAAAATAAAGCTCTGAATCAAGTGCAAGGTTTCCTCCAAGTTTATCTTGTTCTTCGTGCATCGTAGGCAAAAGATAGACAAAAACATAGGAAATGGCGACCCCGCCTGATAAAGAAAGCAATTTCTTCTCACCAATTGGTGTATTTATTACGATTTTTAAGGCATATAGCTGAATAGTAATGAGAGTTATGCCAATAATGAATGATTCTATTGTCATCAAGTGTCCTCCTACAGTACGTAAAACGTGATGTTGTTATATACCCGGAGCAAGACAAAGAGCAACATGAAAGTTTTGTTAAGGAAGTGTGTAAAAGTAAGACTCATTTTTAATGGGGAATTGGTTGATATAAATGGATTTTCTTGTTTTAAATGGCTTCCTTTTGACCAAGCTAAATGAGAGAACGTAATTAGGAGGATACTCTTGGCTAACTTACTCCAAACAACAGTTGAGTTAACAATAGGACTTTTTGCATTGCTTATACTCACTAAGGTAATGGGTAAAACATCATTTGCACAAATCACACCATTTGATTTTATTTCTGCCTTAATTTTAGGTGAGCTTGTAGGAAACGCGATTTATGATAATGAAACTCGAATTGGGACTATTCTATTTTCCATATGTATTTGGGGGCTGCTCCTTTATATTATCGAATGGTCAACACAGAAATTCCGTAAAACGAGGAAATTCTTTGAAGGAAATCCATCAATTATTATCCAAAATGGGCATCTTAATCGTAAGGAAATGAAACGGAATAAACTTGATATGAACCAATTACAACATTTATTAAGGCAGAAAGATGCGTTTTCTGTACGGGAAGTCGCCTTTGCGATTCTAGAAACGGATGGAACAGTAAGCGTAATGAAAAAGCAAAAATATGATAAACCAACTTATGAAGATATGAAGATTAAAGATAAACCTGTTTATTTACCAGTAACGTTTATAAATGACGGCATCGTTGATTGGGAAAACGTAAAAAAAGCAGGACTTGATGAGCAGTGGATGAAAAAGCAGCTAATTGAGCACCGAATTGATCATTATCGTGAAATCTTTTACTTAGAGTGGAAGTATGATGAAGGTGTGTATATTGAGAAAATGTGAGGAGAACAATTACTCCTCACATTTTTTTATGTGTTTCTTTTGGAATCCAGCCAAATTCTCCATTTTGTTTTACTAAATCATATCCGTTACAACTCGAATCCATCATATAAACAAATTCACCTTCGACAACATCAAGCAAGGTTGTACTAACATCATTAACACAATAAGTACGTCCATTTTCTTGGCATATGTATTCATTCTTTACCCATTGAATTGTTCCTAGACCTATGTTTTTACAACGTGTAAAGTAGGTAGATCGCTCATGTATTTCTAGTGCATAATGAGGCCATACAATCATGCCGAGTCGTTGTCCCCCACTAAGAAATGGTTTTGTAATTAGTCTTTTTTCTGATAAGCAATCAACATAAGAAGTCGTATAAGTATCTGTTTCAATCGTAAGTGCATTTAATTGACCACTCTGTTTTAATTGATTGCCACCATCAATGCAAATAATCCGCTTGTCTGTATCAATAATTGGGTTATTATGACTTTGGGTTGTATGCGTGTAGTTGCTGATGGGCCAATGTCCAACAATCACAATCTTGTCTGCTTGGTGTTTTTTTTCATAAAAAGATGAAATGGATATAGCATCACTGACACTAGTCTCACGCCAGTTTAGTTGATCGGTAAGCCCTGCATGAACAATAATATGCTCCTCTGTTTCGTATGCGTGGGGGAGAGAAGATAACCAGTTGAGTTCGTCACTGTAGTGAGTAAATAGAAAGTGGAGAGTTCATCAATCGAAGGGAAATAATTAAGGCTGACACCTTGTTCTCGAAGCATTTCATTAAAAATTGAATTTGGTTGTTTTTCTAAGTAAGGGATGAGATTCCATAGATCACCGTTTATAAAGAGGAAATCGTTTTTCCGATAATCAATTTCTCGTAACAAGCGTTTAAATTGATTTAATTCACCATGGATATCAGAAATGACATGGGTACGTTGACCGTTAATTGGAATAAACATAGTAGTAAGCATTCGCATCTCCTTTCCTAATAAGGTTAGATTATTGTAATTATTCGTTTTTAACTATAGCATAGGTTTAAGATGGCTGGTTACAAAAGACAAGAGGCACCTAGCAAGGTTCGCTCGCTAGGTGCCACAGTTTGTTTTAATAATGAACGAAAAAGATTTTTTTAGTAACCGTAACCGCCACCTACATAAGAAGCTCCGATGATGATAAGCAAAATGAATAGAACAACAACTAATGCAAATCCACCGCCAGCTCCATAACCGCCTGCTCCACCTGCGTAAGACATTTGGCATGCCCCCTTCCTGCGTTTCTCCATAACAAGGTATGCAGCTACCTAGAAAAAGGTTTGTATTTTTTTCGAGAAATTAAAGTTGAGGATGTTTCATTTCTAATCAACATAGCTACAGCCTGATTAGAAATGGTAAAATGAAGAGTGTTTCTGAAAGGGGACGAAAGGTGACTTTGTTCTTTTTTATCTGCATTGTACTAGCAGCATCTATTTTGCAAACTAGTACAGGGTTTGGATTCTCAATTATTGCCACACCTTTATTATTATTACTATTTGCACCGGAAACAGCTATCCAATTAAATTTGGTCTTATCCATTATGATATCACTTGCCTTGGTTTTTAAACTGTTTGCTGATATCAATCTTACTATTGTAAAACGATTAGTTTTAGGAAGTCTAATGGGCGCACCGATTGGGGTTGCGTTTTTAACATTGGTTGCTGCTGATGTACTAAAAATCGTAGTTGGTCTATTATTAATTGGTGTTACCGGTGTCCTTATCAAGCAACTAACATTAAGGCAATCGTCAAAGCGAGATGGGGTTGTTGGTTTTTCTCGATTATGTATATTCTTTCTTTAATAATCCCATTTGAACGATATCTTGCCATTTGCCTTGCCTGTATAATGCTTCTCTACTCGATCCTTCATGCTTAAAACCTAGCTTTTCGTAAAGCCGAATGGCTTTATGATTAGCGGAAAATACTCTTAGAAAAACACGATGTAAATTTAATTCTAAAAAAGCATAGTTAAGAAGTAATGTGAATGCTTCTGTCCCGTATCCTTTACCCCAACTGTTCTTATCGCCAATATCAATGATACATTCCGCGTTACGGTTTTTCATATCGATATGAATAAGTGATGTAAGACCAATCGGTTGATTGGTCTCTTTTTCTTCAATGATATAGCTTTTTGACGTTTCGGTACTAAGAATAACTGATTCAACAAACAGTTTAGTTTCTTCGTATGTATACAGGTCAAGAGCAGGGCTCGTTGAATACATGACATCAATGTCATTACGCCATGTATGGTAGACTCGAATATCTTCATCACTCATCTTGCGCAAGCGTAATCTGTCAGAAACAAACATAGAGAACCTCCTAAGGAATAAATGATTAGTGATAGTTTACCATATTCAAAAAGTATAATTGGTAAGAAGCAAAATGATTTGCTGTAACACGTTTAAAGTTGGAACCTCCCATATTCTATAAAAGAATAAACCTGCATGCCGTTTTTAAAACATGACGGTTTTTTGTTATGAAAACTTGTGTTTGAACACTAAATATTGTAATATGAGCATATAATCATATATAAGGGGAGTGCTGCCATGATGGAGAACTATTTTGATCTTGATGAAGAGACGTTGTTTATTGTATCGCAAACATTTAAAGCGCTAAGTGATCCAACGCGGATTCGAATTCTTCACTTATTAGCAGAGAAAGAGTGCGCGGTTGGCGAAATTGTTGATGAGTTATCGCTTGGGCAATCAACGGTGTCCCACCAGCTACGATTCTTAAAAAATTTAAGACTTGTAAAATCACGTAGAGTTGGTACATCGATGTATTATTCTCCGGAAGATGAACATGTGATGGCTCTTTTGGAAACAACAATTAAACATGCGAAGCACGATTAGGAGGGAGTATTATGGGAAAATTACATGATGATCACGATCATCATCATGGTCCCGGTCACAGTCATATACACACGAATAATAAAAAAGTGTTATTGATTTCGTTTCTTTTAATCACAGTCTTTATGCTAGTTGAGTTTGTTGGTGGATTATTGACGCAAAGTCTGGCATTGCTTGCTGATGCAGGTCACATGTTAAGTGATGCAATTGCGCTTGGACTTGCTTTATTCGCATTTAAATTTGGTGAGAGAGCGGCGAGTTCCTCGAAGACATTTGGCTACAAACGGTTTGAAATATTAGCCGCTTTCTTAAATGGATTAACCTTAATTGGTATATCGCTTTTTATTATTTGGGAAGCAATTAATCGGCTAGCCAATCCACCCGAAGTTGCAAGTATTGGTATGCTAACAATCGCAACAGTGGGGTTACTTGTTAATATGTTCGTTGCTTGGATCTTAATGAGAGGTTCTGATGTGAAAGGAAACTTGAATATGCGAGGTGCCTTTCTCCACGTGTTAGGTGATTTGCTTGGTCAGTTGGTGCCATTGTCGCAGGTTTGCTCATTTTCTTCTTTGGTTGGGCGATTGCCGATCCAATAGCAAGCATGCTCGTGGCTATTTTAATCCTTGTGAGTGGTTACAGAGTAACAAAAGACTCGGTTCATGTATTAATGGAAGGGAACCCTGAAACAATTCAAGTGAATGAAGTAAGGAGGAAGTTTCAAGAATTACCGGGAGTGCTTCAAATTCATGACCTTCACTTGTGGTCAATTACATCTGACTTTCCAGCATTATCAGCGCATTTGGTTGTATCTGAAGAAACCAAACGTGATCAGTTGTTAAAAGAAGCAAAGGATTTATTAGAAAAAACCTTTCATATTGAACACTCTACGCTACAACTTGAAGGTGAAACGGTGCAATGCAGAAATGGCTGTAATTAAAAAAAGGAAACAAACGAACAGTGGGGAGCGATTAATAAATCGGGTCCTGCTGTTTATTATTCGAGTGGCTCTGACTTGAGATTATGATTAGCATTCTTATTTTTATCGGATTGTTTACAGAAGAACATGGATAAAAGAGAAATGGATGCACATCCTAAAATGTGAATTTACAAAAATGGCGGACAAATTGATTATTTCTACTCTTTTTTGTTCGGATATAGAGGATGAGATGTGCAAATAAAAGAGTATATGTGGTAAAATAAACACGAAAACGTAAAGAACCTATGTGACTGGCGCAAAATGTGGATAACCACGAGGGAGCATAGGAACAAATGCCGTGCGCCTGGGCAGAGGGAAGATGGCTTATGTGACGTCTTGCCTTTTAAACGTTCAAATAAGAGAGGGTGGTTTGAATGAAGGAGCCCATGATTTTAGACGGACAGGAAGTATCAAAAAGCATAAAAGAACAATTAGCTCTACAAGTTGAGACGTTAAAAGAAAAAGGCGTAACTCCGTGTCTGGCGACAATTCTTGTTGGTGAAGATCCTGCATCGGCTACGTATGTACGCATGAAAGGAAACGCTTGTAGACGACTCGGTATTGAGTCGAAGAAAATTGAATTGCCGATAGATACGACAACTGAGCAGTTGCTAAAAACGATTCGCGAGCTAAATGAAGATAAAGCAATACATGGTATATTGCTGCAGCATCCTGTACCAGAACAAATTGATGAACGTGCAGCATTTGATGAAATTGCAATCGAGAAAGACGTAGACGGTGTGACAACACTCGGCTTTGCTCAGAATGCGTTTGGATTCGCTAACTATCCATCGTGTACACCAGCGGCAATCATGGCTATATTAGATCATTATGATCTTCCGATTGAAGGAAAGCATGCAGTTGTAGTTGGACGAAGCCCTATCCTTGGAAAACCTGTTTCACAAATGTTATTAAACAGAAATGCTACAGTCACAACATGCCATTCGCGTACTTCAAATCTTAGTGAGCATGTAAAGCAGGCAGATATTGTTGTTGCTGCTGTTGGAAAACCTGAATTTATCCAAGGTGATTGGATTAAAGCAGGGGCTGTCGTACTTGACGCTGGTTATAATAAAGGGAATATTGGTGACTGTGAGTATAATGGGTGTGCCGAACGTGCGTCTGCCATTACTCCAGTTCCAGGCGGGGTTGGTCCAGTTACCATTTCAATGTTGTTAAAACATACGGTTGAATCAGCAGAACGTTCTGCGCAATAAGGAATAAAACGTTCCATCTATCCACGGATAGATGGATTTTTTTTAATGGCAGGAAATGAAACAAACGTAACGTATTACTTAACAGTAAGCATTTAGTAAAAGATTGGGGAGTTTAATTTTCTTTTAGTCACAGCTAAGCATGATAAGGAGTGAGAAAACAGTGCGTACTGAAAAAGAAATGATGGCATTGATCTTAGAAGTGGCAAAGCAAGATAAACGTGTGCGTGCTGTTGGATTAAATGGTTCAAGGACAAATCCTAATGCTAAAAAAGACCCTTTTCAAGATTACGATGTGGTGTTTGTTGTAAAAGACATGGACCCATTTATAAAAAATGAACATTGGATTGATGTGTTTGGGGAACGAATGATCATGCAAACACCAGAAGATATGGACTTATTTCCACCAAGCCTTGGAGGGCGTTTTTCGTATTTAATGTTGTTCAAAGATGGGAATCGTATCGATCTTACACTTGTTCCGATTGAAGAGCGAGACCAATGGAATGGGGGCGAACGATTAGCTGTTGTTTTGTTAGATAAAGATGGAGATTTACCAAAATTACCACAACCAACAGATCAAGATTATTGGGCGAAACAGCCAACTTACGCACTCTTTTCCGATTGCTGCAATGAATTTTGGTGGGTAGCTACTTATGTTGCTAAAGGTCTATGGCGTGGCGAACTAATTTATGCAATAGATCATCTTTCGATTATGCGTACAATGCTCTTGCAAATGCTTGAATGGCAAGTTGGTGAGAAGACTAATTATAAAGTAAGTATTGGAAAGAGCGGCAAATATTTAGAAAGGTACATAAGAAAGGAAGACTGGGAAAAATTAGTAGAAACGTATTCTAAACTTGATAAAAAAGGGATATGGAGTGCTTTCTTTGTAGCGACTGATTTATTTGATGATATAGCTATTTCCGTAGCAAAGATTTTAGAGCTTGAATACCCATTCCCTTATGTAAACAAAGTGCGCGCATATATAGAACATGTATGTAAATTGCCCCAAGAGGCAAAAGAAATCTATTAATGAAAAGAAAGACTGTCCGGTATCATGCGGACAGTCTTTTGTTTTTCTAAGATGCTTCCACAACACCACAAGCAATTCGATCACCAGCATCACCGGTTGTAGCCGTTTCTTCGTCTGGTCCACTTGTCTCTTGTTCATCTGACGTATAGCGATCCGGGATATGACCGAAATTATCTGGATCTTCATGAATCATTACAGAGGTCGTTTCAATAAGGTCCTCTGTCGAAAAAGCATCTGTAGTAAACGAGAGTTGAGCTGTGCCGTCTTCAATTACAAATAATGAAGGCATATCACCAGTATGAGAGCCGTGTTCATCATCATCGCTATGATAATGACCGCCTGCAGATTCAAAAGGATCTTCTTCTTCGTTTACTTCACACATGCTTTCTTCATGAAGATGAAAGCCATGATAGCCAGGGGAAAGTCCTTCAACCGTCGCAGAGACTCTTGTAAGGTTACCTTCCTCATAAAAATGCACTTCCCCAACGGAGTCACCATTCGTGTCATTCATTTGGGCAACAGCTGAGGGTTGTCCGATGGTACTGTCGGCGTTTTCTTCGAGAGGTGCTTCAATTTCCCCGCTGTCCCCACATGCAGTGAGAAGGGCGGATGCTGCACAAAGCCCTAAGACGTTCCGCATTCTCATTTTAATCACCTTTCTAATTTTGGCTTCTACTAGCCTATTTCACAAAAGGATAGATTTAAAACCTATTTTACATTGGGAAAATTAATGCGGGAGAGATGTAATCTCTTGTTTTGTACAGTTATCTAAAAAGGTGAGGACGTGTGGCCAATTGTCAGATGCAGCTTGAGCGTTGGTATTTTTTGAACCTCCTAAATCCATAATCATCCCACCACCAATTTGCATTTGAACATTTGCAGGCATACCTGGTAGAGCGTAAGGGAAGGAAAGAAAATGGCCAGCTTTTGGGTAGTATAGGTGTTTTTTTGCACAGTTGTTTTGTGCAATCGTTTCTCTGTCATTCGAGCATAATCAGCAGCTGGCCACATCTGATCTTCCTCGCCTGCAATCGTCATAAGCGGCACATTAATCTTTTCGACTGGTATACGGGCTAGCATTAAAGCAATATTTGACAAATCAGTCTTAACGAGATATGATTAAGCACAATTTCATAGTAATTCAATGACGAGAACGAGTAGTTTCTTATCCTTATCCCCAGAGAGTTGGCGTCTTGCTGAAAAGCCAATGATAAGACCGGAATGAAAATCCTCTCCGAGAAGCAAAGCTGAACAGTGGTTTTAAGCTTTGACGGCATTCTACCGATATCTTGAACGCGTATGATTGTACGTAGTGAAAATTTATGAGTAAAGCGATTCCCGTGGCATTCGTCTCGGCAGTTGATATAGCGTTACATAAACTCGGTCCCTACGTAAATGGATCGGGTTTTTTTATATTAATCAAGAATGAGGTGAGCTTTAATGACAAAAGAAACCGTATACGAAAGAGAACTTCGCATTCGTAAGAAGTGGGATGCAGACGATACATTTAAGCGCTCTGTGGAAAATCGAAATGGAAAAGAGCATTATGTTTTTTACGAAGGCCCTCCGACGGCGAATGGAATGCCGCACGCAGGTCATGCGCTTGGTAGAACAATGAAAGATTTTGTAGCTCGTTATAAAACGATGTCTGGTTATCAGGTTTTACGTAAAGCAGGATGGGATACACATGGATTGCCAGTCGAGTTGGAAGTGGAAAAGCAATTAAATATCCGTGGAAAAGATGAAATTGAAGCGTATGGAATTGAGAATTTCATTGAGAAATGTAAACAAAGCGTATTTGCGTATGAGCATGAGTGGAAGCAATTTACCGAAGCGCTTGGTTATTGGGTTGATATGGACCATCCATACGTCACTCTTCGTAATCCATATATTGAATCCGTCTGGAATATCCTCTCTAGTATTCATGAGAAAGGCTATTTGTATAAGGGACATCGAGTTGTTCCATACTGTCCTCACTGTGAAACATCGTTAAGTTCCCATGAAGTTGCCCAGGGTTATAAAGATGTTACTGACTTATCGGCAACAGCTAAATTTCAATTGGTGGATACAGAAAACGAATATTTGCTTGGCTGGACAACAACACCATGGACATTACCAGGAAATGTAGCAATTGCTGTTAATCCAGAACTTATTTATGTAAAAGCGAAACAAAGTGACGCTGTATATGTTGTGGCTGAATCGCTTGCTACGACTGTTTTAGGAGAAGAATGTGAAATTCTAGAAAAAGTAAAAGGTAGTGAACTTATTGGTCTTTCATACAAAGCTCCTTTTGAATATGTAGAAGTGGATAAAGGGCACCAAGTAATTGCTGCTGACTTTGTAACTGATACAAGTGGAACAGGACTTGTCCATCTTGCGCCTGCATACGGGGAAGACGATTATCATGCTGTAAAAGACAATGGATTTGATTTTATAAATGTTGTGAACACAAAAGGGCAATATGTAAATGCTGTAACACCACTTGCTGGAAAGTTTGTTAAAGATAGCGATGTGGATATTATTAAAATGCTTGCAGCAAGGGGCCTATTGTTTTCAAAACAAAAATACGAACATAGTTATCCCCACTGCTGGCGCTGTGACAGTCCGCTCTTGTATTATGCAATGGAAGGTTGGTTCATCCGGACCACGGCCGTAAAGGAACAGATGCAAGCAAATAACAAGGAAGTCGAGTGGTTTCCTGGCCATATGAAGGATGGTCGCTTTGGTAATTTCCTCGATCAAATGGTGGATTGGAATATAGGAAGAAATCGCTATTGGGGCACTCCTCTTAATGTATGGACGTGCCAAGAATGTGAGAAGGAGAAATCCCCGCGTTCGATTAGCGAGTTACGAGAGTGGGCAATAGATGAAGTACCGGATGATATAGAGCTTCACAAGCCATATGTGGATGCCATTCAGTTTTCATGTACTTGTGGAGGGACAATGAATCGAACAAGTGAAGTGATCGACGTCTGGTTTGATAGTGGATCAATGCCATTTGCCCAGTATCATTTCCCGTTTGAAAATAAAGCACTGGCAGAGCAACAATTCCCTGCGGATGTCGTTATTGAAGGGGTTGACCAAACAAGAGGTTGGTTTTACAGTTTGCTAGCTGTATCCACACTCTTTACAGGCAAGGCTCCATATAAACGGGTTTTATCCCTTGGGCATATTTTAGATGAGCATGGGCGCAAAATGTCTAAAAGTAAAGGGAATGCGTTAAGTCCCACAGAGCTAATTGAAGAATTTGGTGCTGACTCTCTTAGGTGGGCGCTACTTGCTGATAGTGCACCATGGAATAATAAGCGCTTCTCAAAACAGACAGTGAGTCAAACAAAATCTAAAGTAATTGATACTTTGTCAAATGCACATTCGTTTTATTCGATGTATGCACGAATCGATGGTTTTGAACCCGACCGAGATTTCCAAGTAGCAGAAGTCACAATGGATCGATGGGTATTATCTCGGCTGCATACTGTAGTTAAAGAAGTAAAAGAAGCATTAGATGCATATGATGTTACGAGAGGGGCTCGGACACTTGCTCTCTTTCTTGATGAACTCAGCAATTGGTATATTCGTAGATCACGACAACGTTTTTGGGCAAGTGGGATGACCAGTGATAAAAAGGCTGCTTTTAGTACCCTATATACGGTCCTCACAAAAACGGCACAACTAATGGCACCCTTTGCACCATTTGCAACAGAAGATCTTTACTCAGACCTTACTGGAAGAAGTGTTCATTTAACTGATTTTCCTACCGTTGATGAGTCGATGATTGATGAAGTACTTGAATCAAAGATGGAAACTGTGCTTTCTATTGTAGAACAAGCTCGTTCAATTCGAAATACTGTGGGGATTAAAACGAAACAGCCTTTAAGTCGACTAGTGGCAATCGCAAACGCAAACGCAGAGGCTCTGGATCTCAAAGAATATGCGTATATCATTCAAGAGGAAACGAATGTAAAAGAAATCAGTTTTCAAACTGAATGTAATGAAGGCTTGGAGTTAGAATTGAAATTGAATTTCCAAGCAGCTGGACCTAAGCTAGGGAAAGCACTTGGTGAAGTGAAGCAGAAGCTAGAGCAGACAAGTCAGGAAGAGAGGTTGTCTTATTTAGAAACAGGAACGTTTTCGATCACTTTGTCATCAGGTGAGAAAACGATACTCACAAAAGAAGAGCTTCTTTCAGAGTGGAAGGCGAAAGCTGGATTTGCTGTTTCTGATGGGCCGGTGTTTACGGTTCTTATAGATACAACGTTAACGGATGAATTAAAAGACGAAGGCATTATGCGAGAGCTCATCCGTGCGGTGCAAACGTATCGAAAAGAACTCAACCTTCCAGTAGAACAGAGAATTAAACTGTATCTTGATGGTGGCGAAGTGTTTAATCGCTTGATTCAATCATTCGAGGGACTCTTGCAAAAGAGTCTTGTGTTGGATTCATTAAATATTGGAGATGGATCAAATCTAAAAAGAATTCAAGTGGAAGACTATGAAGTAAGCATTGCTATAGGTGAATAATAAAGAAACGAGCTTCTGCATTTCTCGCAGAAGCTCGTTTTATTTCTATTATACTTCTACCGCAACGATGTCGTCACAGCAGATCGTAGTAATTCGAACTTTGTGTTTCTTACATTTACACTCATCATGTTTTTCGTGACATTCAGCTTTAGCGATTTCAACAACATTTCTTTTTACATTCACAAAACTACCTTTGACGAAATCTCCGCCTTTTAAAATAACTTTAACGTCTTCACCACGAGAGATGTGTTTAAAGAAGCTATCACAATCACAATCTGAAGAGTAGTGTTTGTTGTTATTATTATTACTATAGTTGTAAGAGTTGTCACACCCACAACCGTAAGAATCTTTTCCCCAACTCATGTTTGTTTCCTCCTTTCTTTTATATGATTTATACTATGAAACAAACCTCTCACCCGTATAGGCAAGCTTACTGAGTGATCTGAATCAATTATTTAGCAATTTGAAAACTTGTTTAAATACTAAACTTCTACCGCTGTAATGTCGTCACAGCAAATGGTAATAATTCTTGTTTTTTTACAATGTGAATGACAGTCCGCGTTTGCTAAGTTAACGACGTTGCCACGTACATCAACGAATTCGCCTTCAACACGACCGCCGCCTTTTAAGAAAACTTTAACGTCTTCGCCACGAGAGATGTGTTTAAAGAAAGTATCGCAATCACACTCTGATGATTTATTGTTATTGTTGTTGTAATTGTTGTAATTATTGTAATTGTTGTAAGAATAATTACGCTCACAACCGTAAGAATAAGAATCTCTTCCCCGACCCATAATTTCACTCCTATAAACTGTTTTTTATTTCTCGGGGCTCTAGGAAACTAAAGCCATTGTGTTTTTACACTTCTACAGCAGTGATATCATCACAACAAATAGCAATGATTCTCACTTTTTTACAATGTGAATGACAGTCAGCTTTTGCTAGGTTAACGATGTTACCACGTACATCTACGAACTCGCCTTCCACGCATCCACCGCCTTTTAAGAAGACTTTTACATCTTCTCCGCGGGAGATGTGTTTGAAGAAAGTATCGCAATCGCAGTTTTTTGATCCAGAATTACCGTATGAGTAATCAGAGTAACTTCCACCGTATCCATAACCCATTTTATTGACCCCCTTTCTCGTTGCTATGCTATTACTGTATGTACAAGGATTAGAGATGCGTAGGCTGAAAGAGTGGTGCATACGCTCGTTTTTCTATGATTGATCAAAACGCTGATAATTCATGCCCTTTTTGTTACTACTAATGAGTGAATTCTAACTAGAGAATCATTATAGACGGAACGATTAAAAGGTTATCAGTCGGAGGTCGTAGATGAAATTCGATCTGTAGCTCGTTTCTTGAAAATCAACAAAATCATACAATAAACATGTAAACAAAAGACAATTAAGGAGGTGAAGCATAATGTCAAAGAAAACATGGCTAATTGTTGGTGCAATTGTACTCGGGCTTATTGTCGTCTCATCACTTGGTGCAATGATTGGATTAGCTGCGGGAGCGTTGCTTAGTTATTTCGGCTGGCGCCAAGCGGCGTTAAGTGAGCACGTGATGATGAAAGTCCTTTGGTGGGTGATCCTACTCATTGGTGTTTGCCTAGCAATTGGAAGTTTGCCTGGAATTATTGGACTTGGGGCTCTTTACTTGCTTGTAAAGCTTTATGAACGTTGGAAAGAAAACAAAGACTACACGTACGATATGTAAATAAAGAAATGAGGGAATGAGATGTCTATATTCAAACAGATTAAAGACCAAGTAACAGCGGACATTGAGTCCATATTAGAAAAGAATGAGAAACCTTTTGGTCAACATGAAACAAAGTATGAAGTAGAATCAAAGAAATTGGATAAGCAGATGAAACAATGGAAACAGTCGATTGAAAAACAACGAAAGTTGGAACACTACTTTTATAAAGAGTGGCAAGATTCAGCACAAATGGCGGAAAAACGTCAAAAACAACTGGAAATTGCACAAGAGGCAGACGCAGACGAGTTAATTGAACAAGCAAGCAATGAGCTTGCAGGTTATGAAGAGCTTGCTAGAGAGTATGAGGAATCTTACAACGAACAAAAAGAACGAGTGAAAAAATTGGAAACGCGTGGCCAAGAATTGCAATTTCTCCGCAAAAAAATTCGCCGGATGCAATTGAATGTGATTGCTCGAGAAGAGGAAAGCAAGCTTGAGAAAGGCGCGGCGAAGTGGACCTATTATTCAGAGGAAAATGGAGTATTAGAAGAAGAGATCGAAGAAGAAGCTCAAGTTAGTCAAAAAGAAGAACATACAGGTGATTTTGACACCCGTATTGCTGAATTAAAGAAAGAAATTGACAATAAACGTAAAGACGAAGGAAAAGAACCTATAGTATAATGATAAGCGGGCTCGTCTAAAAAGGCGGCGCCTGCTTTTAGCGAAAGGAGGGGCAAGGGAATGAAAAGAAACCGGACAGATATAGCAGCATACATTTTCTTTGCCTTGCTCGCTGCTACCTTTCTGGAGTTGTTGTTAGCGGTAGGGCCATTTATTGTGATGGTTGGTTCCGCAGCGATGATTTATTATGGTCTAAAACGGATGGATCGTAAAAAAGGGAAATGGCTTTTTTACTCTGGGCTTGTGTTTTTTATATTAGCTCTTTTGTCTTCAACCTTTTTTATGCTCACTTTGTTTGGCTCGTTGTTTTATTCCATGTACTTATTTTGGGAAAAAGCCCGAAAACCTCATGTTTTTAATGTAACAATTGATGACGATGCCCTTTCAGAGAAGGCAACTTTTCGAAAAGCCTTCTTTTTCCGAAACATCATTTTTGGCGATCAGCGGGCTGAAGAACAAGTATTTTCTAGTGACAATATTAATATCCAGACAGGTATTGGTACAACAAATATTCACTTTGAAAATACTGTCCTGCCAAAAGGCGACACAGTTGTCATTATTCGTGGTTTTATTGGCCGCATTCAATTATATGTACCGTATGATGCAGGTGTTTCAGTGGAACACTCGACTTTTTTTGGTCATTCAGATGTGTTTGATCAGGAAAAAACAGGTTTTAATCAGAATATAATCGTTACAAATAACCAGTATGAAGATGCTCCTAGGAGATTACGGATTTATACGTCCCTTGTGGCTGGAGATATAGAGGTGATGTATCGATGAAAGCAATGCGATCAATAGGGTTAGTTACCTTTTTATTATTAGCTGTACCTATAAGTCTTTTTGCTTGGTATCTTGTTAATCAAGGCCTGGTTGAGTGGGATTTCTTTATTGGAGTAGAACCCATTTTCTATAATATTCCAATTGTGGTTTGGTTGTTTGCATGGTTTTTCTTTATTTCTGTACTTATTTATTTCATTGCCGCTTCTAATTGGAAGCGTGGTGTAAAGGTTTTTCGACGGGCGTTGCAAAAATTAAATGAAGGACATTTAAAAGCTGGGAAAAAGGAAGCTGAAGAGTTAACGTCAGATTTTAAAGAAGCAACTGCATTGATTGTCGATATGGAAGAGAGAATGAATAAACAAGCGGATCGCTCACAAAAGCTAATGGATCAATGGGCTGAAAAGGAAAGTCAATTAAAAAATGAGCTTGTTTTTCAAGAGAGGAATCGAATCGCTAGGGAGCTACATGATTCGGTATCTCAGCAGCTCTACGCAGCATCCATGTTATTATCGGCTGCGGTTAATCAAAAAAATGCGGACATAGATGGATTACGGAATCGCTGCGAACAAATTGAGAAAGTAGTAAATGACGCACAAAATGATATGCGTGCGTTACTTTTACAATTGCGACCCATTCAGCTTGAGGATCAAACGTTTAAAGAAGGGATCGAACAGTTAGTCGAAAGTCTAGCCGAAAAACACCCCATTACTTTTTCCGTCCGAATTGAAGATTCACCACTTTCTGCCGGGATTGAAGATCAGCTATTCAGGATCGCCCAGGAAGCAATTGCCAATACTCTTCGCCATGCAGAAGCAAGGGAGATTAGTTTATACTACGCGCGGCTTCATAATTTTGCAGTCTTAAAAGTAACAGATGATGGTATTGGTTTTGAGCGCAAAGAACAATCAGGTGGTTATGGACTAAATGGAATTGAAGAACGAGCGGAGGAAATTGGGGCAACAGCGCGTATTGTTAGTGTTCCTGGTCAAGGAACAAGTGTGGAAATCAAAGTGCCAATTGTGAAAGGAGAACAGCCCAATGATTAATGTGTTGATTGTTGATGATCATGAAACGGTAAGGATGGGGGTTTCTGCTTTTCTATCTACACAAGATGATTTAGTTGTTGTTGGTGAAGCAAGGAATGGATTAGAAGGTGTTGAAAAAGCATTTGAATTAAAACCAGATGTTATCGTGATGGATTTGGTTATGGATGGAATGGATGGTATTGAAGCTACAAGAACAATTAAATCAAAATGGAAAGAGGCAAGAATTGTTGTTGTAACAAGTTTTCTTGACAATGATAAGCTTCGTCCGGCCTTAGAGGCGGGGGCTGTAAGCTATGTGTTGAAAACGTCAAGTGCCATGCAAATCGCTGATGCGATTCGAAAAACCCATGCAGGTGAGTCGGTGCTTGACGCAAAAGTACAAGGGCAAATGATTTCCGCATTTACGGCTAATGTCCCATTACATAATGCGTTAACGAAGCGAGAATTAGAAATCTTAAAGTTAATGTCATTAGGAAAGACGAACCAACAAATTGGCGATACGTTATATATAACAATTAAAACAGTCAAAACACATGTGAGTCACATCCTAGCAAAACTAGAAGTAGAGGATCGAACACAGGCAGTCATTTATGCGCTAAACGAAAAGTTATTTACGAATTAAATGCTAGATTTAACAAAGGACTGAATAAGAACTGCCAATCAGGTAGTTGAATTTAGTTCTTTTTATTTTTATAGCTAGTAATTCTAAGAAGATTTTAGTAAACTAATCGAAATATTAAGGAGGGATAAATGTGATTAGGCAACTAAGTGCAAATGATCAAGAGATTTGTCTTCAACTAGTAAAACAGAAACCCGCGGAGAACTTGTTCATTATCGGCGATATTGAAGCTTTTGGAATGGAAACAGATTTCCAAAGGGTGTGGGGAGATTTTAATGAGCAAAATGAATTGATTGCTGTCTTATTAAAGTACCAAGAGAATTACATACCGTACGCAAATTCGTTATTTGATTCAGTTGGTTTTGCAGAAATCATGAACAATGACCCTTCTTTTAAAGCGATGTCTGGATTAAAAACGGTTACAGAACAAATCGAGCCACATTTGCGGCCATTCCGATCAAAGCGTGAAACATACTATGCGAAAGGGAGTTCATTAAAGGGGCTTAAAGTGAACACAGATGTTACTGAAATAGCCACTGTTGCTGATGCTCAAAACTTACTTGCTTTTTTGAAGGAAATACCAGAGTTTAAACACTCGGTTCCGCAAACGGTCGAAAAAAAACAACGTGATATAGAAAGTGGCTTCTCACGCGCAGTTTTGGTTAAATCAAATGGGGAAATTGTTGCAAGCGCCTCCACAACTGCAGAAAATTCAGCTTCTGCAATGATCGTGGGCGTAGCGACTCTAGAAGCATATAAGCATAACGGCTATGCAACGGCCTGTGTATATAGACTCTGTTCTGACTTGCATCTAGAAGGAAAAGAACCGTGTTTGTTTTATGATAATCCCGCTGCCGGTGCTATTTATAAGAGAATTGGATTTGAAGATATTGGTTTGTGGATGATGTATGGGTATTAAATGATTAGAATAGGTCATGTTAGAACTTACTTGTCAGCTTAATCATACTCAGTCAAAAAGAGGGTGTCTAATGTCCTGATTTTTGTTATAATAAATTGCTGTTTTTATCATTTTATGAACGGATTGATTTTGTTTTATTGCATGTTGCTTTTAATGATCGTAAAAAAAGGTTGAATGAACGTATACTTTTCAGACAGGAAAAGCTAAATATCCATTGTTAATTAATAGCGGGATTACTACCTATTTGTCTTTTAAGTATTCTTATTTAGGGACATGTTCTGTCACATATTTAAATGTGAGTGGAAGTAAACCAAGGAGACAAAATGTGTTCATAAAATGATAGAACGGTTTATTAGAAATAAGGGAGAAGGAGTGTAATTAATAGCGTGAGTAAATTAAGGAGCGTAGGTGGACGACTGGATAAAGTCAATGCGCTGGAAGATCAGAAAAAATGGGAAGAGGCACTTATTATTTATAATAACTTATTTGCCGACTACTCTACGCATGCAAAGGAGTTTTCTTCAAGAGCACACCGCTTACTCTTAAAAAGGAAATTTAAAGCAGCTGTCCAAACCTCAGTTATTGGAGGTACAATTTACCCAGCTGATTTTTTACTAAGACTTCAGCGAACAACTTTCTATTTTATAGGATTAAAATGGGGAAAGTTATTGGACGTATGGCGGGAAAAAGATCATTATCATGAGAAGCATATAAATCTTATTCTTGCCAGGTTTGAGTGCTTAAAGCAATTAGGTAAAGAAAAGGACGCGGAAGAGGCTTTAATTTCGGGGCATCACTTATATCCTAAAAATCCAAAACTAAATTTAGTAGTAGGTAAACATTTTTTTGTGAAAGAACAATGGGATCGAGTTCCTTCCTTTTATAAAAAGGCTATGGAGTATGGTCAAATACTAAAGACTAAGGAATATGTTGAATTAGCTACTGCTGAATTAAACAAAGGGAATGTTGAGGGTGCAAATGAGGCAGTACTCTCGGGTTTAACTTTGTACCAAAATGATAAAGATTTATTATTGATGGCAATTGAATTTGCTAAAGAAAAACAGGAATGGAAAGATGTTATTGAACAATGTTCAAAGGCAGAGTCGGTGCTGCAAGGAGAAACGAAATATAACGAAGTGCTTCTAACGAGGTCCATTGCTCTGCAATTCTCTGGTAAGCACAGAGAAGCGAAAGATTGCTTTAATCTGTTTATGAAAAATAATCAAGCTGGAAACGAAAGGCATAAAAAATTCATACTGTTTGATAATGGAGAGAGTCGAATTGAGTTCTATAAACATTTAGGTGAAACAAATGCCATCATACTTACATTTGATTCAATTAATTTAACTTGGCGCAATGATCCATTTGGCTATAAATTATTGGCGAAGCAAAATATTGACATCTTATCACTTAGGCGCCGAAAAGTGGAACTATGTCATCAAGATCTTACAGCAGATAATTATTACAAAATGGTGGGAAAACTCGTAAGCGGTTACGAGAAAAAGTTCGCTTATGGATTTAGTTTAGGGGGATATACATCTCTTTATTACGCTTCAGCTTTGAAATGTGACATTTTGTCCCTTTCACCAAGGCTATCTGCACATCCGATTTTCGGCAAAGGGAAATACCCGAAAGAACTTTTTACCCATGGTCTAAACTTTCCATACAATGAAGAAATATCTCCTGTAATCATTTATGATCCTAAAGATAGACGAGATAATCGTTTTATAGAAGAAAATATAAAACCGGCATTTCCACATGCACGATACATAAAAACGGATTATTCAGGACATGCTACTGCTCCTTACTTGTTAAAGATTGGTATGCTGAAAACGTATGTTTACTGCCTGCTTGATGGAACAGATTATCCTAGTTTGAAGAGAGAAAACAATTATCTTTCTCCTAATTATCTTCGTATCTTAGCCTCCCATTGCTATAGAAGAGGAAAACTAAAATGGGCAAATGTGTTAGTTGAAAGGGCTCTTGCCATTGATCCTAACAACAAACATGGACTAAAATTAAGAGAGAATATTCAAGAAAAAATAAAGCATGAAAACAAAGTGCTTTTACCTGTTTAGCAAAAGTAGTTATTAGAAAGAATAAGTAAAATAAAGTTTATATATATTAAAGCTATATTAGATTCGTTTTATGTACAAATAGAACTTAATAATGTTTCAAAAAGCACCCGACTTTGGGTGCTTTTCTAATTGCTATAAAAGTGATATCTTTCACTAAAATGTCCTTGATCAAAATGGCGAAACGCGTTAGTTAGTGATATGATATAAAAGATGTAATGGACATTTCTTGGCACCTTAAAATTTGGGGAACTCATATGTCTAATGAGTTTAACCCAAGTGTTATGCCTAATAATGTTGAGAGTTATTATGATTGGATATTGAATTTCAGTGTAAATTATTTAGAAGGAACTCCTCATCATTAAACATTACAAGTAAGAATTTATCTCATCAAGGAGTACAAGCTATGAAAGCCGTGTTACAACTGCTTAGAGAGCAGTACGAGAACAAGCACTTGATTTTTCGGCTTGCTGCGTTTGAACAACGAAGCAAGTTTCAGCTGCATTATTTAGGCGCGCTATGGCAATTATTTAGCCCGCTAATGCAAGTAATCGTCTTTTTTGTGATTTTTGGTTTAGGCATTCGTTCAGGAGCTCCTGTTGGAGACACACCTTTTTTTGTCTGGTTGCTATGTGGGTTAATTCCCTGGTTTTTTATCAGCCCAACTGTATTACAAGGTTCAAATAGCATTCATCAAAAAATAAAAATGGTATCGAAGATGAAATTTCCAGTCAGTGTGCTGCCTTCGATTGTGATAGTCGGAAATTCAATTAGTTTTTTTGTTATGCTCGGGGTTCTTTGTATCGTATTAGCAATTTACTCCATATTTTCCGGCGTTTATTTGTTGCAGTTACCGTATTATATGCTTTGTATGTATGCATTTCTGTACGTATTTGCTTTATTCAGTGCGACGATAGCAACTGTTGTACGTGATTATTACCAGTTATTGCAAGCAGGGATGCGGATGTTGTTTTTTCTTAGCCCAATCATTTGGGTACCTAGTTCTATGCCAGAGTATTTACAACCAATCTTGCAATTGAATCCGTTGTACTATATTTTAAATGGGTTCCGTGATTCATTTATTGGTGGAGCCTGGTTTTATGAAGATATCCCATATATGATCTATTTTTGGGCAGGAATTCTATTGCTTAGCTTTATAGGAGCTTACGTATTTAATAAGTTTAAAAATAGCTTCGTGGATTATCTATAAAAGGGAGCTTGAATATGAACCCTAAAATTAAATTAACAGGCGTATCGAAAAAGTATACGCTCTACCATAATAACGTGGAAAAACTAAAAGCCATGTTTTTGCCGAAAACAAGAGAAGAAAATCGAGATTTCTATGCTCTGAAAGATATTTCTTTGGAAATTTTTGAGGGAGAAACAATTGGAATTGTCGGTATTAATGGATCAGGAAAATCAACGATATCCAATGTATTATCAAGCGTTATCCCTCCAACAGAAGGAGAAATCGACATCCAAGGCGAGACATCATTGATTGCCATAAATGTTGGTTTGAACAATAACTTAAACGGCTACGATAATATTGAACAAAAATGTTTAATGCATGGCTTCGATCAAACGAAGATCGAAGAGCTTATGCCATTAATTGAAGAGTTTGCTGATATAGGTGATTTTATCGATCAGCCGGTGAAAAATTATTCATCGGGTATGAAATCAAGATTAGGGTTTGCAATATCAGCTCACACAAACCCGGATATCATGATAGTTGATGAAGCATTATCAGTGGGCGACAAAACGTTTTATCAAAAATGTAAAGATAAAATTACGGAATTCAAAGCACAGAACAAAACAATCATTTTTATTAGCCACAATGTTGGGGAGATAAAAAACCTATCTGACCGTGTGCTTTGGCTTCATAATGGCGAAGTACGGGCTTTTGGAGAAAAAGAAAAAATCGTAAAAGAGTACGAGGATTACATTAAATGGTTTAATAAACTTTCACATCAAGATAAGCAAGCCCATAAAGAAGACTTAAAAGAAAAAAGATCACTTGCGCCAGATAAGCAAAATAGTGAAGGTAAGAAATACAAAGTGAAGAAAGATTCAAAAAGCGTTAAACAAGCTTCTTTGTTTTTTATTCAGCTTGCTGTATACAGCGCGATCTTCTTGACAGCCACTTATTATATCGCTGTTCCTTCGTTAATAGAGGCATTTAGTAACGAAAGCGATATGGAAGTAGAAGAGGAAGATGGTTCAGCACATGTGGAGATGAAGGAAGATGACGGCCTTGATCATTATGAGTTAAACATAAGATTTTAGCAATGTGAAATTGATACTCTTTCCTTATAGTAAGCAATTCTCTTAATGGGAATTGCTTCTTTTTATGTCTACAGCGTGGTACGCTTTTTTTAGTCATTCACATGGTGGTGATAAACATGAAAATAGTGAATGAGTTTAAAGAGTGAGTGGTACAGTAAGATGAGAACAGAGATTAGTTGTCGTTTTAATAGTGGTTTCCTTGCAAAAAAAGTGATCAATGAGAGTCAAAACTTGCGAGGGTCAATCAGATTTTTATCCATAAAGAGTTCTATCGGAAAAGGATTGAGAAGTATTAAATAAGTTTATTGTAAAGGTGGTTTATTGGATGATAAATGATACATTCTTAATGGATTTGCTTAAGATCCCTTCCCCTTCAGGACATGAAGCGGAAATACAGAAGAAATGGCTCCAATATGTAGAACCATTTGCTGATAATTTATCTGTAGATTATTCAGGAAATGCAATAGCCACACTAAATCCTGATGCACCGTTTAAGGTTCTTTTAGCGGGCCATTGCGATGAGATCGGTTTCTTAATCAAATCAATTGATGAAAATGGTTACCTCTATGTTGAAAAGCTTGGGGGAATTAGCCATAAACCAGCGCTTGGCATGGAAGTTCAAGTACTGGGTCATGGAGGAACAATTCATGGTGTCTTTGGGACAAATGCAGAACATCATGGGGGGGCAGATGATAAATTCTCGATTGATGATCTTTTTATCGATTGTGGGGCAAGTTCAGCTCAGGGAATAAAGGAATATGTTCGGGTTGGTGATCCTGCTGTTTATCAGGTGGAACCAAAAAGATTAATGGATAAACGCTTTAGTGCCAGGGGTCTTGATAATAGGACAGGCGCTTTTATTGTTGCAGAGGTATTGAAACGTTTACATAAAAAAAGGCTGGATGTTGGTGTGTATGCTGTAAGTACAGTGAATGAAGAAACGAATATGGGAGGTGCTTATTTCGCAGGCGCTGGACTACAACCAGAACTGGCCATTGCGCTTGATGTGACGTTTGCCACTGATTATCCAGCAGTTAGTGCCCGCAAACATGGAGACATCAAAGTTGGTGGAGGCCCGGTTCTAGCAAAGGGTGCTCCAATTAATCTAAAAGCAAATGCACTGTTAGAGAAAGCGGCGAAAAGGTTAAAGATGGCTATCCAGTATGAACTAACACCTCGCACTACGGGCACGGATGCGGATCGAATTCGTTTAACTGGAAAAGGGGTTCCAATAGCACTTGTTTCGTTGCCACTTCGCTATATGCATGCACCACGTGAAGTTGTGTCGTTAATAGATGTGCAACAAGAAATTGAATTATTGGTTGATTTTATCCAGAACCTAAGTGGAACAGAAAACTTACGTCCGGTCGTTTGGCCATTAAGGTAAAGAAAGCTGCTTTTATTGAGCAGCTTTCTTTTTATAGTAAAAAAAGTACATGGATAGTGGCCACCAAAGGATGGCGAAAATCGGATAAACCGCCCAAACGGTATGAGGAGAAGTTAAAACGTTGATCGTAATAAAAAACAAGGAAAAAAGCACTGTGGCAATAATGGAAAAAGCAAATGGTTTTGGTCCAAATTTGATTGATAATGGCCACCAAAGAACGGCAAAGATTGGGTAAAGTGACCAAGGTGTTTCTGGTGTTGTTAGTACATTAAGTACAATCAAAAAAGTTGACAAGAGTGTTGTTCCAAGAATTGAGAATAAGAAATGCTTCTTTGCATAAGTAACTGATAAGGGCCACCAAAGTACAGCAAAAGTAGGGAAAATCGCCCAAGGAAACCCGGGTTCCATATACATATTTAATATGGTGTAGTATGCAATGATCGATAAGGCCGCTACCGTAGCAAAAAAGGGCTTGGTAGCAGTTCTTCCAGCGATTGCAGATAATGGCCACCAGATGATAGGAAACCAAGCGTACATGAACCAAAAGTAATTAGGTGATTCGATCATATTAATGATAAACAATATCGCAATAATGGCACCAGACATTGTCAGTGAGTATAAAATGTAGCCACCTTTTTTGTTCAAAAGAAGCGATAAAGGACCAAGCAATAAAAATAAAGTAGGGTAAAGAGCCCACCACTCACTAGGAGTGGTTAGAAAATTAATTAGTAAAAGGATGACTATTAATACGAGGGTGAATGGAAAGGCATGATACTCTACTTTCATTACGCGTTTCCTTTTTTTCGACGCCAGTAAAAAAACATCGATAATGGCCACCATAAAATGGCGAAGGTCGGATAAACAAACCATATTGTATCAGGTGTGTAGTAAATATTAATAAAAAGAAAAAGACCGATAACGAGTGCGCTACCCCATAATGAATACCAAAGATTTAAGCGCAAATTTGTTGCTGATGAAGGGTGAATATGATTTGGTTGAGGTGAAAATTCCGCTTTAATCTCATCAATGTCACCAAAGTCAACAATTGCTTTATTGATTGCATCTTCTTCCTTTTTGCCTGCTGTTATTAAGTCTTGGACTTTTTCTTCTAGATTTTCAATTATTTCTTCTTTTATCGATTCGGTTTGACGTGATTGAGGCACGTTACGAAACAAATGGTTTACATGCGATTCGATCGTTTTCATTCGCTGATCTCCCCCAAAAAAATTTCAAGTATCGTTTTTAGTTCCTGCCATTCAGAAGCCGTGGTATGCAAATATGCTTTTCCTTGTGTTGTAATCGTATAGTATTTCCTTTTACCTCCATGTGAACGTTCCCCATAAAAAGAGCTAATGAATGCCTTTTTCTCTAAGCGTTGAAAAACGGCATAAAGTGTACCTTCTTTAATTTCAAACATGCCATTGGTACGAATTCCAATTTCTTTTGAAATTTCATAGCCATAACTATCTTTTTCAGCAATTAAGCTTAAGATAATGGAGTCGACATGACCTCTTAAAATGTCACTGCGAATATGAGTCACCTCCGACTAAAAAGTACTCTATCTGCATGAGTACTATCTGATAGAGTAATCATATCTTCAATTACTCTATCTGTCAAAGTAATTTTCGAAAAAGACTTAGATGCGGTATCATTTATAATTAAATCGATGTATTGGGCCTTATAACAATAAGCTATGTACTAGAAATAAATGAAGCATCTTCGCTTGTTAAGAAGAGAATGGTTAGAAAAAGAGAAAACTAAATGAATAGAGAAAATAGAATTTTAGGAATACGATTATCTCTATTGAAAAAGCGCTTACACCTAAACTATAATGCAAGTAGATAAACCGATTTAGTAAACGTTTTTTTATATTCTAAATCGGTTTAGTATGTATGTGGAGGAGTAACGATGGCTGGAATAACAATGTTGGATGTGGCGAAAAAAGCGGGGGTTTCAAAAAGTACAGTATCGCAATATTTAAATAAACGTTACAACTATATGAGCGGAGATACAAAAGAGCGAATCTCCTCTGCAATTAAAGAGCTAGGTTATAGTCCAAATGGGGTAGCAAGGAGCTTACGCCAGAAGAAGACCCAAACGATAGGCGTTATTGTCGCCAATATCCTACATGCATTTTCTACAGAGGTGATTCGAGCGATAGAAGACACATGCCATAAACATGACGTCCATGTCATTGTTTGTAATGCTGACGATGATCCAGAAAAAGAAAAACGCTATGTAGAAATGTTACGAGCTAAGCAAGTAGATGGCATGATTGTACTACCGACAAGTGCGAATGCGGAACTGTTTAATGAATTGATTGAACAAGCGTACCCGCTCGTGTTTTTAGATCGAATCCTTGCCGATGTACCAGTTAATACAGTCTTATCAGATAATGAGAAAACGGTTCGACTTGCTGTAGATGCATTGGTCGAAAGAAATTATAAAAGGATAGGAATGATTCTTCCTCCTATTTCAGAAGATATTACCCCACGTTTGGAACGAAAGGTGGCTTTTGAAAAAGCACTAACAGAATTATGTCTTGAAGAAAATGGATCGCGGGTTGAAGCTGTGCCTATCACAGGGGTCAAACAAGCATTAATAGAGATGCTAACTCTTGAACAACCGATCGATGCGGTGATTGCAGGAAATGATTTAGTGTTGAATGAAGTGCTTCGCTTCGTAAATGAAAAGGAGATTAACATTCCGGAAAACCTTGCACTGATTGGGATTGATGAAGTTGATTTTGCTGAATTTTTAAATCCCCCATTAACAACGGTTGCTCAACCAACCTTTGCGATGGGACATAAGGCTGCAGAACTTCTTTTGTCTGAGATTAATAAAGGTGGCCTCAAGCAAAAAGCCGCAATTTACCGATTTGAACCAACACTAAACAGACGTAGTTCGTTTTAAGGAAAGGGGACATCGATGTGAAAAAAAAGAATGTACTTATAGTTGGAACGTTGGCACTAATCATTAGCGGATGCTCGAATACTAAAGTGGTGTCTGAGAGTGATCCAGGCGATCCTCAGAAATTGATTTTAGCAACGCAACTTGATGCAAACAGTCCATATGCTGTTGGTTTTGAGGCTTTCAAAAATGCTGTTGAAGAAGAAACTGGGGGCACGGTAACTGCAGAAATTCATACGAACGGCTCTCTTGGTGGAAATGAAGATGCTCTTTTGCAAAGTATCGCAACAGGTGGAGTTGATATGGCAGTTGTTTCTCCTGGTTTCATGACCCAAGTATTAAGAGAGGTTGATTTGTTTTCACTACCTTATTTATTCACAAGTTATGACCACTGGGAACGTGTTGTAGATGGGGAAATTGGTATAGAGATGAGCAATATGATTGAACAAGGTACCAATTTGCAAGTACTGGGGTATTGGACAGCTGGAGTTCGAAATTATTATGGTGCAGAACCAGTTAATGAGGTGGCTGATTTACGTAACGTCAGTATTCGCACTCAAGATTCTCCAGCGATTCAAGATAGTTGGTCAGCACTTGGAGCAATTCCAACTAGTGTCGCATGGGATGAGATGTATCAAGCATTGCAAAACCGAGTTGTTGATGCTTCGGAGAATGATTTTACAAACATTTATCAATCAAGCCACCATGAGGTAACGCCTTACCTTACTTTAACGGAACACGATTTTACGACTCGCTTCTTCTTAACATCGGATATTGTCATGGAACGTTTTTCAGAAGATGAACAAGCAGCGATTTACGCGGCTGCGGAAATCGCAACGGAAGCCGCGCGGGAAGCGGATAAAGAACTTGCAGAACAGTCTTTGACACGTCTTGAGGAAGAAGGAGCCATAGTAAATGAAATTGATACAACACCATTTATTGAACAAACAGAACCCATTCGTGAAGAGGCAGCCCTTCATTTAGAAGCAAAAGATTTGCTTGAAGCAATCCGTCATTTAAGTGATTAGAGAGGAGAAATCAAAATGAAAACGTTATTAAATGGAATCGAATACGTCTTTATGCGCGTAGCTACTGTTTTTTTTGTTGGTTTTGTGGCTTGCATCTTTTTGCAGCTTCTTTCGCGTTATGTACCAAATATAACGATTTTATGGGCAGCTGAAGTAGCGACCTATGCGTTTATCTGGACCGTTTTTTTAGGAGCAGCAGTGATGGTAAATCAGCAGGAACATTTTAAAATTGATTTTCTATTTGATAAAATGGAAGGGTTTTCTTTATTGGGCGTTAAAATGATCAGCCATGTATTAATAGGTGCATTTGGATTAATGATGGTCATCAATGGTGCGAAACTCGTTCAACTATTCTGGGATTGGACGGTTAACACATTGCCAGAACTTCAACAAGGCTTTTTATGGTTAGCGTTACCTGTGTCCGGTCTTGGCATATTATTGTTTTCGATTGGGAATGCAGTTGATGATATTAGGTCGTATAGAACGGATAAAAGGGGGAAAGCACTTTGACTGGCGTAATTCTTGTTGCTCTTTTTATCGGACTCTTATTTTTAGGTGTTCCAATTGCATTTACATTAGGAATTGTTGCATTTATAGGTATTTGGCTGCTTGATTCGTTGCCAATGCAAGTGGTCGTACAGAGTATGTTCACAGGACTTGAATCATTTATTTTGTTAGCGGTTCCACTCTTTATTCTTGCAGCAAATATTATGAATCAAGGACAAATTTCTGAGCGGTTAATTAAATTGGCCGTTTCCATGGTCGGGCATATTCGAGGTGGTTTGGCGCATGCGAATATTGTTGTTTCCATGTTTTTTGGAGGCATTTCAGGTTCGGCACAGGCTGATACAGCAGGTGTAGGTAAGATATTAATACCAAGCATGGTAAAAGAAGGTTATTCGAAAGGAACAGCCGTTGGCACAACCGCTGCCTCATCAACCATGGGAATGTTAATCCCTCCAAGTATTCCAATGGTTGTGTATGGCAGTGTGACAAGCGTATCGGTTGGACAAATGTTTTTGGGCGGTGTTATTCCTGGTTTATTAATGGGGGTAGCGATGATGGCGCTCGTTGGTTTTGTTTCTCGCAGACAGAATTACCCTCGTCACACGAGAGTAAGTATAAAAGAAATTGGACGTCAATTTTTAAAATGTGTGCCGCCTCTTTTGACACCTGTTATTATTCTTGGAGGCATCATTGGTGGTTTTGTTACTCCAACGGAAGCTGCTATTATTGCTTGCATGTATGCCCTCATTTTAGCCATGTTCGTGTATCGGACAATTAAATTAAAAGATTTGCCTGATATTTTATTTGATACGATTAAGCTTAGTTCTCTAACATTGTTTGCACTTGCGACAGCTAGTGCCCTTGGACGTTTATTCAGCTATTACCGCGTTCCAGATATGATCGCTGGTTTCTTTGAAAGTACATTCTCGAGTATTGGGTTATTCTTATTAGCAGTCATCTTACTGTTTCTATTTGTGGGTATGTTTTTAGATGCAATACCCGCGATGATTTTATTTGTTCCAATTGTCCTGCCAGCCTCACAAGCACTTGGTGTTGATCCAGTCCATTTTGGGATCGTTATTGTTATGTGTCTCGCGGTTGGAATGATTACACCACCATATGGTCTATGCATGCTACTAGCAAGTTCAATTGCTAACCTTACGGTAAGTCGTTCAATTGTCGCGTTATTACCGTATGTTGCAGTTATCATTGTAACGATTATTATCGTTGCATTTGTACCTAGTTTGGCGTTATGGTTGCCAGGATTTTTAGAATAAGATGGAATGGAGGTGTTGAAATGGATACATATAAAAAAACGGCGCTCCTTTGTATTGAAGAAGTGAGGACTGTGTTAGATCAAGTAAATGAGCATGAACTTTCGGCATTTGCAAAAGCGTTAACGGAAGCAAATCGGATTTTTATAAGTGGAGATGGACGATCTGGACTTATGGGTAAAGCGATTGCTATGCGTCTAATGCACGCGAACTATATCGTATTTGCGTTAGGCGAAACCATTACACCAAGCATTAAGGAAGGGGACTTGCTTGTGCTTATATCTGGTTCAGCAACTGGTAATGCGCCATCGGATCTAGTTCATAAGGCAATCAAGGCAGGGGCTCAGGTTTCTTTAGTTACCGCAAATCCGGACAGTAAAATGGGGGAGTTGTGTAAGTCAATATTGTTCATTCCGGCTGCGACAAAACAGAGGAAACAGCATGAACCAGTTACCATTCAGCCATTAGGCAATCAGTTTGATCAAAGTGTTCATTTGTTGCTTGATTCAATTATCGTAAAATTAACAGATAAACAACAGGATGCGATGCGGGCTAGACATGCCAATTTAGAATAGGGGGTTTACAATGGCAAATTTAAAGCGGGTTGCTGCATTAGAGGCAGTTAAATATGTACAAGACGGAATGAAAATAGGACTTGGCTCTGGTTCGACAGTAAATGAATTTATTCAAGTACTTGGAGAAAAAGTTGCTAATGGTTTAAACGTTCAAGTGGTGCCCGCATCGAATGCAACAGAAGCACATGCAGTAGAATTAGGGATCGAATTGATTGAACTCTCACAAGGCGAACAACTTGATTTGGCTTTTGATGGCGCTGATGAAGTGGATGAGAGATTGGACTTATTAAAGGGCGGTGGGGGTTCCCTTGTAAGGGAAAAGATTGTTGCAAAAGCAGCAAAAGAGCTAATAATTATGGTTGATGAACGTAAGGTAGTAGACAAATTGGGCGCTTTTACTCTGCCCGTGGAAGTTGTTCCGTTTGGTTGGAAATCAACTGTAGATCGAATAAAAGAACTAGGGGCTTTACCTGCGTTACGGATGGAGGGGGATGATCCATTTGTTTCAAATAACGGAAATTTTATAGTTGACTGTGATTTTGGGATCATTTCTAAACCAGATGAATTACATCAGGCGTTGAAGCAGTTAGTAGGAGTTGTTGATACAGGTTTGTTTGTAAAGATGGCAAATAGGGTCTTCGTTGCAGGAAAAAATGGAGTCCGCCAATATATGTTGGAGGAATTGGAAAATGAATGATGTCATTACAATAGGTGATGCAATGATTTCATTTAGCCCTAGTACAACGGGACCAATGAAATTCGTCCAATCCTTTGAACGTCGGGTTGGAGGTGCGGAATTAAACGTAGCGATTGGTTGTGCCCGACTTGGATTAACATCGGGTTGGATTAGCAGGTTAGGTAGGGATGAATTTGGTCAGCACATAAAGAACTTTGCTCGAGGCGAAGGCATTGATACGAATGAAGTGAAACGTGTTGATGGTTATGCAACATCCCTCAATTTTAAAGAGATTATGGCAAATGGGGCTGGGCGTACTTTTTATTATCGGTCCCCTTCTCCGACGGAGACATTGTTGCCAGAAGATCTAGACCCGCATTTTTTTCAGCAAGCTAAAATTTTGCATCTTACTGGAGTATTCCCTGCTGTTTCTGCAACGAATATGGACGTGACGAAGCGTGCGATTCAATTAGCTAAAGAACATGACGTTAAAATATCGTTTGATCCAAATATTCGTCTAAGACTTTGGGACAAAGAAGATGCTCGTCGTGCTCTGTACCCGCTGTTAAAAGATGTGGACCTATTACTCGCAGGTGATGAGGAAATGGAAATGATATTGGGAACCAAGGATCCAGAAGATGTTCTAAAACGAACAGCAGAACTAGGCATTGAGCTTGTTGTTATTAAACAAGGAGAGCACGGGTCAATCGGTTATTATAAAGGCGAAACAGTTCAAGCGAATGCAGTGCCTGTCGATAAGGTCGCTGATACGGTTGGAGCTGGTGATGGGTTTGATGCTGGCGTGCTTTACGGCTATTTGCAAGGTTGGGGACTTGAGCGAATGCTTGCTTTTGCTAACACAATAGGCTCAATGGTTGTTCGAGTTGTTGGTGATAATGAGGGGCTGCCTTATTTAGAAGAAGTACGTGCGCAAATGGGTGAGCTTGAACGTATTGAACGTTAACTAGGAAGGAGTTAGAACGATGAAGCTTCAGCTTGCCTTAGATCGGCTTGATTGGGATCAATGTTTTCAACTGGCTGATGAAACAAAAAAATATGTTGATATTATTGAAATTGGCACAGGGGTTATTAAAGAATATGGCATGGAGATTGTGCGTGAAATGCGGGAAGTCTTCCCCAATCACAGCTTGCTCGCAGATATGAAAATTTGTGATGCTGGTAAGCATGAAGCGAAGCAAGCATTTGCGGCAGGTGCAGATATTACTACTGTGATGGCTTTTGCTCCCGATGCGACAGTGCGTGAGACCATTCAAACAGCAAATGAAATGGGAAAAGAAATGATGATAGACTTACTTGGTGTGCAAAAAAGCAGGCTGATGGAGTTAAGACAGCTTGGAGCAAGCTATGTTGGCTTACACATTGGCAAAGACCAGCAAAAAAATAAAGGACTTACCTCTACAACTTTTCAATTAATTGAAGGATTTCATTTTAGAGTAGCTGTAGCTGGTGGTGTGACTTTTGAACAGTTGCCAACTATTATGCAGGATGCCCCTGACATTTTGATTGTCGGAAGTGGAATAGTGAAAGCTGAACAGCCAATTTTTGCGGCAAAAAAATTTAAGGAAACGATAAGCTAGCTTGGTTCCACACTGCATGCTTTGTTCTTATTTTCATTTTAACGTCCGGTTTTTGAGTGCTCTATGCTTATCTTTGGAGCTCTCATTGACTTAATTAATGTGTTAGGTGCTACCATCCTCATGTTTTCTATCTTGCACTACTTTGCAAAAACAGACTCAAAGAAGGACATGTCGCTTTAGAGCGCATGTCTTTTTTTACTCTAATCGATTGTCATGGTAGCATATTATTAAGATGATCGTTAAGAACAGGGGGCGGCAGAAATGGAGTTTACGTTTAAAGAAAAAGATTCTCATAATCAACATGACTTAACAAGAAACTTCACTATCGAAGAATTTATGTATCCGTACATGAAAACAGAATTTGAAGTTTTCGGTATGCACATTCGGCAAGTGAATGGGAACTGGACCTACCCTCTACATGCGCATCCAATCTATGAAATGAATTTTTTGATAGAAGGAGAACAGCATTTTACGCTAGGCGATCAACTTTTAGAACAAAGGAAAGGGGATTTAATTTTAATTAGACCAGGAGAGTCTCATGGGAGTAAAGCCGTTAATCAATTAGGTTTCACGTATGCCTGTATTCATTTTAATATTGATGACAAACTCTTTTTGCCTTATTTAAATGAAACGGAAAAAACGTTATTCGCAACTGATAGTGAAGTTATGGCTAAATTAATGCCTTATTTAGAGCGAATCATTCAAATGATAAAACAAGGCGAGCGAGGTCTCACCTATAAATTGCGAATGCAGGCGGCTCTTATTGAAATGTTATCCGTACTCGTTGTGGCGTTAACGGAAACCAAACAACAGCATCTATCAGGGCGGACAATTGAACTCGCTTATAAGATTGCAAAGAAAATGGAAGATAAGATGGCTAGTTCATTTGAAAACAGGCTATTAAATGAACAGTCATGGACGATTGAAACAATCGCTAAAGAGTTAAACATAAGCCCATCTTATTGTAATAAATTATTTAAGCAAGTATACCATATGTCCCCAAGAAAATATCTTTCCTTAAAGAAAATCAACCATGCAAAAGCGCTTTTGCTGGAATCAAGTTTAACGATTGAATACGTCGGCGAACAAGTTGGGTATTATGATTCTGCTCATTTTAGTAGGCAGTTTAAAAGGTGGACAGGTTTGTCGCCGACTCAATATCGCAAAAATCAACGCTAACTTGAGTGTATAATAGTAGAGTTTTGTTGCAAGATTGTTAGAACACCGCTCCACATATTAGGCATTTCTAATAGAGTCGCTTCAGCCCGTGAATATAAGTCAGAACTTGAGAGAATACCAATATCGGAAAGTAGGGCTTCAAAAGCGTAAAAGCGATCTTGATGCAACGTTGGAGCATCCACGTTCAAAATAATATGACAGCGACAAAAGGTAGCAAGAAGCCAAAAAACACTCTCGCGATGAAAACCTTGGCTGATTAAAGATTGACTTCCATCAATGGAGATGGGGCGAGCTTGTTTCGTTATATCACTTGAGAAGAAGAATGGCGTTTTTGCTACTTGTGTAGTTAAATCAAAGGTCATTGCTAGCTCTTTTAGGTGGTGAGCTACTTTTTCAGCAGACAAGTTCCGACAACCGATCTGGTGCAATAATTGTTCGTAGATGGGCGATTTGTTGTAGTGCGTGAGCATTTTTCTTACAGCGTAGTAACGAAGGCGGACCGTTGGGTTTTGTAGGGCAGCTGTTAGGTACATATGTGTGGTAACACCAGTCGGAAAAAGCCAACTCATGACTTGCTCGTGGTAAGGTAGATCCGTAGGAATTTGTTTAAGACCATTTATTGCTTTTTCCTTTGCGTCGAGACAGCGTTTATAGACCCATTGATACTGAGAAAAGTTTTGTGAAACAAGTTGTTGTAAAGGCTTTAACTTATGGTCTGGGTCTGAAATAATTTCTGTATGGTGAAAGCTATAAGCTAAATGGTAGTTACTTAAAATAACTTCTGACGATGAAAAGAGATTAACTGGTAAGTAAGAAACTTCAAGCAAGACATCTTTATAAAGGAACTTCCCTAATTTTAATGAGGGAGCTTTCTCAGAAGTAACAACCATAATATCGATATCAGAATATAAGGGTAATTCACTATTGGCTTCTTTTATTAAGGAGGAACCACTAAAATAAGCCCCTTTAAACCATATTTCTTTACATGCATATCGGTTAACCCACTCACGAGCAATCTTTAAAGCATCATGAACAATCATTTGCTCCCCTCCTTCTTCAGAAGTTCTTGTTTTGTTACAAAATTCCTTCTTCTGTTAGTTGAATCATGCTTTGGATAAATAGTGTCTCTGTTCGTACATGGAATGCAGAAAAATTGATTTGTAAAATAAGTTTATGAATATAAATAGATTGAGAGCATCTAGTCTTCAATATTGGGCTGAAAAGTTGTTTCTAAAAAAATTAGGGTTCTATAGGACCTGGAAAATGGAGGGGGTAAAAAGCGATGCCTCTACTCGATATGTCAATACCTCAGCTAAATAACTATAGGGGAAGAAATCCAAGACCAAAAGACTTTGATCAATATTGGGAGAATGCACTGCAGGAGCTAGACCAAATTGACCCAGAGGTGACTTTTGAGAAAGCAGATTTTCAAACGAGTTATGCGGAATGCCAGCATTTATATTTTAATAGTGTAAATGGAGCAAGAATTTATGCGAAATACGTAAGTCCTATCCAACCAAAAGCAACTGGACAGGCAATCCTCTTGTTTCACGGCTATGGAGGACAGTCGCACGAATGGACAGAAATGTTAAAATTTGCAGCGGCGGGAGCAAGTGTGTTTTTCTTAGATGTTCGAGGGCAAGCTGGTCGATCAGAAGATCCCGGTGGTGTTAAAGGAAATACATTACGCGGACATATCATTCGAGGCATTGAAAGTGGCAGCTCTGCTCTTTTTTATCGGAGCGTCTTTCTTGATACTGTGCAGCTTGCGCGAGTCGCACAGTCTTTTCCAGATATTGACCCAACTCGCATTTTGACAAGTGGTTGGTCTCAAGGAGGAGCCTTGGCACTTGTCTGCGCTGCTCTTGTACCCGAAATCGAGAAAGTAGCTACAGTTTATCCTTTTTTAAGTGACTATCAGCGAGTTTGGGAAATGGACTGCGTAAATGATGCGTATAAGGAATTAAAGGAGTATTTTCGGATTTACGATCCACAGCATCAACAAGAAGCTCATTTCTTTCAAACCCTTGGTTATATCGACATTCAACATTTAAGCAATAGGATTAAGGCAAAAGTAATGATGGGGACAGGTTTAATGGATTCGTCGTGTCCCCCATCTACTCAATTCACAATCTATAACAAGTTAACTTGTGATAAGCGAATGAAAATCTTTCCTGACTTTGGTCATGAGGTATTACCTGGAATGAAGGATCATATCTATCAATTTCTTTTCTGTGAATAATGAAGTAATAAGAGTTCTGGCATAAGGTGCCAGAGCTCTTTTTTATAGAAAAGAATAATCGTCTTCCTATTGTTATTTATCTGATAAAATAGATGTGAATGTAAGTGGAAGGCTCACTTAGATTGGAGGATGAGTAAATGGAGATACGTCAGCTAAGGGATTCTGATTATAAACAGGTTCGCGCAATTATGAATGACTGGTGGGGCGGGCGCCAGATGGCAGATATGCTGCCGAAATTGTTTTTTACACATTTTTCATCTACTAGTTTGATTGTAGAGCAGAATAATAAACTAATTGGATTCTTAATTGGATTTTATTCTCAAACGAAAGCGAACGAAGCCTATATTCATTTTGTGGGTGTTGCTCCTCATTATCGAAAGCAACAGCTTGGAAAAAAGATGTATACGCATTTTTTTAATCAAGCCATAGAAGATGGGATAAACACCGTAACGTGTATAACGTCACCAGTTAATCGTACATCTATTGAATATCATAAGAAAATGGGGTTTGAACTAGTAAACGGAGATAAGGAAATTGATGGTGTAACCGTACATAAAGATTATGACGGAGTAGGTAAAGATCGGGTGCTCTTTCTAAAGAGACTTGATAAAAAAGAAGAATATAGGAATAAGCAGCAAAAAGATAAGGAGGAATAGGCGTGATTGTTTATAAAAAGGATCAAACAATTTCAGCAAAGCAGTTAGGTCTTTTATTTAAGAGATCGGGGATTAATCGTCCTTATGAAGATACGGTTCGTTTAGAAAAAATGATTCAAACAGCTCCTTTGCTTATTACAGCATGGGAAGAGAAAGAGCTTATTGGGGTCGCGCGTTCACTTACAGATTTTGTATACTGTTGTTACTTGTCAGATTTGGCTGTTGATAAGAAATATCAAAAAGACGGCGTTGGTAAAGAGTTAATCAGACAAACTCAGGAAGTAATAGGGGAGGCTTGCAGCCTTATTTTGTTATCTGCACCTGAAGCAATGGAGTATTATCCAAAAATCGGATTCGACCATGCCGATCATTGTTTTTTGATAAAACGGAAGTGGTAATACGAATGAAAAAGTGGTATGGAGCTTCAGCCATTTGTATTAATCCTCAAGGACAATTGTTAATGGTTTTGCAAGGCAAACCTGCTGAAGTGAAAACGTGGTCTGTCCCTTCAGGTGAGAGGGAAGAAGGAGAGACATTCGAATCATGCTGTGAACGTGAAACGAAAGAAGAGACTGGTTGTATTGTAAAGGCAAAGCAGTTAGTGACGATAAAAAAACAGGTGTATCCAGAATTGGAAATAGAAGCAGAAGTTCGTTATTTCATAGTAGAGCTAATAGACGGTACAATTAAAGTGAATGACCCTGATCAATTAATTATCGAAGCAAAGTGGCAACCAAAGGCAGTGTTGGAGGAATTGCAACTGTCATACCCAGAGGATTTAATTATGCTAAAAGAGTGTTTAGAGAAAATGTAATTGTTTCAGGTGAACTAGTACGCCTTTATGGAGTCAACATTAACCGATTTATAGTACTTAGTGACGATATGAGGTATTGTTTTAGTAAACCAGAGGCTCTATCTGAAAAGTTTTTTCTTCTTTCAGAGAATGTTCTTTTTTAGTAGAATTAGCACTGGAAAGGGGTGGGCAATGAGAAATAATAACACATTTCATATTCGTCTGCTTGAATTACAAGAATTAGCCTCCATTATGAAAGTTCAGGAACAAACGTATAGTCAATTGAGGGATAAGGTACGACTATCAACATTGGATCAACAAGAAGTGATTCATATTTTGGCGGGTGCAGGTTGGTTTGCAGGTGCATTTTTGGATACAAAGCTCGTTGCATTTCGAGCCTTTCTTATCCCGCAACTAGATGATATAGATCACTTAGGTAAGGATATAGGGTTAACAACAAAGGAACAGACAAGCGTGATTTATCAGGAAATTACAGTTGTCTTACCAGAATATCGAGGCCATGGTTTACAGCGTAAGCTAGGTGAGTGGTTAATGGACATGCTTATAAGGAGTAAGGACTCTTACCGCTTTATATGTTCGACTGTTGCTCCTTTTAATATTCCAAGTCTAAAAGATAAGTTTGCTCAGGGGATGCATATTGCGACATTAAAAGAGAAGTATGAAGGAAAACTTCGATATGTCTTTTTAAAAGATTTACAGCAACCTTTACACCCATCCTATGACAAGTGGATAGTAATGGCTGATATAAACGCTCAGCAAGATGCATTAAAACAAGGAAAGGTTGGACATGAACTGGTAAAACAGGGTGAAGAATATGGCATCTGGTATGGGAAATATAATAGAAGTATAAAGGGTGACTAATGAAGAAACTAGGAAATAGAATTAGTGAGCACCATGACCTCGCACAGGCGGCAAATCCTCTTACTTATATTACAGAAGATGCACCACCTTTTCTTATTTTGCACGGAGACCAAGACAAAGTTGTCCCCAAAAGCCAGAGTGAACTCTTGTACAATGCCTTAAGAGAAAGAGGGAATGAGGCGCAATTACATATCATTGAAGGCGCAGGTCACGCAACGCTTGAGTTTTATCAACCGGAAGTGAAGCGCATCATAAATGACTTTTTTGACGAGAATTTGAATAAAACTGCAAAGGGAAAGAAAGGCAGTATGATCTGCCTTTCTTTTTTATTTTGATGAGTCTAAGGAGTGGAGTAATGTTGGATATAAATGGAATCATAAATGTAAAACAAAATGATGTACAAGCATTGACCGTGAAGTTGGGATGAAAGCGCATTCTTTTTGAATTTGAGCGATGCTACAATAAATATAGAAAGGAGGGATTGCATTGGCACTGAATGATCGGAGCCAAAAAATACTCAATGAAATAGCGAGTAACCGCCAGATTACAAGTGGGACAATTGAAAAGAAATACAATTTGACCCGCAGGCAATTAGGATATACCATTCAAAAAATTAATGAATGGCTCCAATCAGAAGATATAGCCGAAATTGAGCGGACGAGGCAAGGTCGTTTCATTGTTGATCAATCTGTTTTTTCAAAACTATCAAGAGAAGAAGTTCCAGCTCAAAAGAGTGTTCAAGGTTTCTTAACCGAAGAACAACGAGTGCACGTTATCTTGTTTATGCTGCTCACGAGCAAGGAAGAGTTATCTCTGCTACATTTTCATTCCGAGTTAGGCTATAGCAAAAATACGGTATTAAGTGATTTAAAACAGGTGCAAGCTTTTGTGAGTACGTTTGAGTTAATAGTACGTTATTCAAGACGGTCAGGGTATTTGCTCGAAGGAAAAGAGTTGCAAATCCGCAAGTTATTAATTCATTTAGTCGAATCAGCTCTTCAAATGCATGAGGGGAAGTCACATATTGAAAAAGTGACAGTAGTTGATGCAAGCGAAGTGAGTGATTTTCAGAAGCGAATTGAAAGAGTGGAACAGAAGCTTGGGATTCAGTTTACCGATGAGAAGCTAGTTGCAATGCCCTATATCTTCATGCTGATTTTGAAACGAATTGAAAGAGGCTATGTGCTTGATCCGTTTTCAATTGAGTATGAAGAGTTATCCGATACGAAAGAGTATCAGGCAACAGAGTATATTTTTCATGAGATGGTTGAAGTCCCTAAACAGGAGCGGTTATTTGTTGCACTTCACCTATTAGCGGCAAACGTCCACTGGTCTGAATTAATGTCTGAAGATGAAGCTCTGCCTGACTTAATACCAGCTTTATCTACGATGCTTCAACTATTTGAGAGAAGCGCATGTATTTATTTACAGGAACGAGAGCTGTTGCTAAAAAAACTTGTTCAGCATACAAAACCTGCTTATTATCGTATCAAATATCAATTAACAGAAATCGAAACGGTGGAGAATCCTTTTAGCACTGAATATCGAGAATTGCATCATTTAGTAAAAAGAAGTCTTGGACCACTTGAAAAACTGTTTGGTAAAGAAATTCCGGAATCTGAAATGATGTATTTGACGATGTTAATTGGCTCATGGATGACAAGACAAGGTGAGAGTCTTGACAAGAAAATAAAAGCAATCGTTGTTTGTCCACAGGGTGTGTCAGTTTCACGGTTAATGCTTAAAGAATTAACAGAGATATTTCCGGAATTTATCTTTTTGGATTCCCTATCTGTAAGGCATTTTCAATCCTATGAACTCTCGTATGATTTAGTTTTTTCACAAACGCCGTTGGAAACATCGAAATTACTTTATATTACAAAGGCGTTCTTAGGAAAAGAAGAAAAATATCGCTTAAAGCAACAAGTAATGCAAGATGTGCATGGTTATAAACCGACTGAAATTAATCTAGACCATGTACTTGATATGATTAAAGGTCATGCAGATATTGTAAATGAAGAGGCATTGCGTACAGAGCTTTATCAATATTTTTTTCCAGAATCAGATAATAACAAGGGCGGTCACGATTGTGAACAAGGACGCAGTTTAAATTCGTTTATTTATCCCGAAGTAATTACTCAAATCAAATCAGCGCAATCGTGGGAAGCTGCTCTCTCAATAGCGGCCAAGCCACTTGTTGAACAAGGAATGATAGAAGAACGATATATTGAAGCCCTTGTAGCTAATAAAGAACGTGATCCTTATATCATTATTGGTCCTCACCTGGCAATTCCTCACGCCGCGCCAGAAGAAGGAGTTATCCAGTCTGGAATAAGTTTGCTCCAGTTAGAGGAGCCGGTACAATTCTCTGAAGAAGAATATGTCCAGTTAATTTTTGTCATAGCCGCAAAAGACAAGCATCAGCATTTCCGGGCGTTGAGGCAATTGATTAAATTGGCCGGATCAAAGAATGACCGAATCAAACTTCAACACGCACAATCAGATAAAGAGATTATGGAAATAATTGATCTCTATTCAGTGGATGAGGAGTAAAGAAAGAGACGAGGTGAACCATGCGATTAAATGAATCGACAATACTACTTAATGTAGAAGCGGGCACAAAGGAAGAAGTCCTACGAGTAATGGGGAATAATTTAATTTCTTTAGGACTGGTAAAAGATAGCTTTGTACCAGCGGTAACTGCAAGAGAAAAGGAATATCCAACTGGTTTACCAACGGCGGGGGTAGCTGTAGCAATTCCTCATACAGATGTTGAACATGTACTGAAAAAAACAATTAGTATTGCCACATTAAAAGAACCCGTAACGTTTGGTGTGATGGGTGGGGACAGTTCAGAGAGCGTAAAAGTTAAAGTGGTATTTATGTTAGCAATGGAAGAAGCCCATTCTCAGCTCTCACTACTACAACAATTAATGCAGTTATTTCAAGATGAGAAGAAGTTAATGACCATTGTCAATGCAACGAAAACAGAAGAAGTAACAGAACTTTTATATAATAATTTAGGATTAAACACTCAAGGAGGAGATTGATCATGAAAAAGAAAAAGGTATTAGTCGCGTGTGGAGCTGGAATTGCAACATCAACAGTGGTAAACAATGCAATTGAAGAAATGGCAAAAGAGAATGGGTTGAAAGTAGATTTGGTTCAAATCAAAATCTCTGAAGTAGGAGCTCATCGTGATACAGCAGATCTTCTTGTTACAACGGCAATGACAAAAAACGAGTATCCATTCCCTGTTATTAATGCACGTTCATTTCTAACGGGTATTGGAACAGGTCAAACAAAAAAAGAGATTCTAGAAGCACTCAAAGCGTAAAAAAGAATGGTATCGTTTTCGGTGCCTTAATCTAAGACACCGAAAACGAATAGAATAGAGGAGGATCAAACATGGATGGATTTGTTGATTTCATTCAAGGATTCTTAGATTTAGGTGCAACCGTCATATTGCCAGTTGCCATCTTTTTGCTAGGATTATTATTTGGTCAAAAACGAGGAAAAGCTTTTCGTTCCGGTTTAACGATTGGAATTGCATTAGTTGGTATTTTCTTAGTAGTTGACTTGCTTGTTAATAACTTAGGACCAGCTGCCCAAGGAATGGTTGATCGATTAGGGGTTGAATTAAACGTCATTGATGTTGGCTGGCCAGCGTCATCATCCATTGCCTGGGCATCGTTTGTAGCAGCATTTATTATTCCTCTTGGTCTTGCCGTTAACGTCATTATGTTAATGACGAAAACAACGAAAACGATGAATGTTGATATTTGGAATTTCTGGCATTATACATTTACGGCTGCAATGGTTTATGCAGTTACAAATAACTTAGTTATATCTTTATTAGCAGCTGTTATATTCCAAGTAATCTGTTTAAAAATTGCGGACTGGACAGCGCCAATGGTTAGTGAATTCTATGACTTACCAGGAGTATCTATTGCTACAGGGAGTACCATTTCTTATGCACCGGGAATATTCCTTGTTAAAGGGTTGCAAAAAATTCCTGGAGTAAAGAACTGGAATGCAGACCCTGAAACAATTGAAAAGAGGTTTGGTATTCTTGGTGAATCCATGTTTATCGGACTTGTTCTTGGCGCAACGATCGGAATACTAGCTGGGTACAGTGTAGGTGATGTCATTGAAATAGGGATTGCTATGGCAGCGGTTATGGTCCTGATGCCAAGGATGGTTAAGATTTTAATGGAAGGACTCTTGCCAGTATCAGAGTCAGCTCGTGAGTGGTTAAATAAACGTTTTGGTGATCGTGAGATTTATATTGGCCTTGATGCTGCAGTTGCACTTGGACATCCATCGGTTATTTCAACAGCACTTATTTTAGTACCAATTACTGTATTGCTTGCTGTTGTGCTGCCAGGAAATGCTTTGCTTCCATTTGGTGATTTAGCAACAATTCCATTTATTGTAGCTTTTATTGTAGGAGCTGCAAGAGGGAACATTGTTCATTCCGTTATTGTTGGTACAATTATGATCGCTATTTCACTTTATGTTGCAACAGATATGGCGCCAATCTTTACGCAAATGGCTCAAGATGCAAACTTTAATATGCCACAAGATTCGGCGATGATTTCAAGTATTGACCAAGGCGGAAATATTGTTAACTGGATTATAGTTAGATTATTCGGTTTATTCAGTTAAAAATAACGAAAAGAGATAAGAGTTTGGAGTGAGCGGAAATGAAGGCATTAGTCAAAACAGCTCATGGATTTGGGAATCTGGAAATTCAACAAAAGCCGGAACCCGTTCCAGCAGAGAAACAAGTTAAAATTAAAGTGAAATACGCAGGAATTTGTGGATCTGATATTCATACGTACGAGGGACATTACAAAGTAGGTGTCCCAGTAACACTTGGTCACGAATTTTCAGGTGAAATTGTTGAAGTGGGCCCGGGAGTAGAGTCCTTTAAAGTGGGTGATCGAGTAACATCAGAAACAACATTTTATGTTTGTGGAGAATGCGACTATTGTAAATCGAATGATTATAATCTTTGTAACCATAGAAAAGGACTTGGTACTCAGCAAGACGGAGGATTCACAAATTATTTGATTGCTCGCGAAGAAAGTGTTCACTTATTGCCAGAACAGGTAGATTATCGTTCTGCAGCAATGACTGAACCTCTAGCCTGCACCCACCATGCTGTTGCAAAAACAAAAGTGAATGAAGGCGACTTAGCGGTTGTTATCGGGCCGGGTCCAATTGGCTTACTAACTGCTCAAGTAGCAAAAAGTCGTGGCGCGAAAGTTTTGATTACTGGCTTAACGAATGACCAAGTTCGTCTTAATAAAGCGAAAGACCTTGGTATTGATTATGTAATTAATTCACAAAAAGAAGACTTGAAGCAAGTCGTCGATGAATTAACAGATGGTTATGGCGCAGATATTGTCTATGAATGTTCTGGCGCGGTTCCAGCTGCTAGGCAAGGTCTCGACTTGCTTAGAAAGAAAGGGCAATATAGTCAAGTAGGTTTATTTGCTACTCCAGAGATTTCATTTGATCTTGAAAAAATTATTCAAAAAGAGATCCGTATTGTTGGGAGTAGAAGTCAAAAACCGGCGGATTGGGAGCCTTCACTTGCTCTTATGAATGAAGGGAAAGTAAATGCAAAAGCATTGGTGACGCATGAATTTGACATAACAGAGTGGGAGAAAGCGTATCAAGCAATTAAAAGCGGGGAAGCAATAAAAGTGCTTTTAACCCCATTGATAGAAGGATAATTAGCGCCATTAAGGGAGTGAGGCTCCTTTAGGTGCTTCACTCTTACTAGGTGGAGGTGCAAACATGACGGATCTATTTTTAGACTTTATGCTCGGTCCAATACGTGGAATTGGAGACTTTTATTTTGAACATCAAATGATTTTTAATTCAATTGTTGTTGGTGTTGCTGCGTTCACACTGTTCTCTAAGAAGAAAGCGAAACAACCAAACGAACAATCGTAGGAGGAGTTCGGGTGGAATCACTAAAGCTATATGGCATTCAAGATCTCAGGCATGAAAAGGCGCCCATCCCTGTGATTGAAAATAACGATGATGTATTAATAGAAATTACGGCCACTGGTATATGTGGCTCTGACTTATCCCGTTTTAAAAAGCTTGGACCTTATGTGAGTGGAACAACATTTGGTCATGAATTTGCGGGAGTTGTTAAAGAAATTGGTAGTGAGGTAACCGGGTTTGCACCGGGAATGCGAGTCGCTGCCTGCCCAACGTTTCATTGTGAAAAATGTATCTATTGTGAGGCAGGTGAACCTTCTCACTGTACTTCTCTTCATGTAATTGGGGCGAAACGTGACGGTGCATTTTCACAATACATTACATTACCAGAAAAACAACTCTTGGCAATTCCTGATGGAGTAAATGATGACTGCGCTGCATTGATTGAGCCAGCTGCTGTAGTCGCACATGGTTTTTATCGCACGAACATACAGCCTGGTGCTTCAGTGGCAATTATGGGGTGTGGTAGTATAGGTTTACTAGCCATCCAATGGGCTAAAATTTTTGGGGCGCAAACGATTTATGCGATTGACATAGATCCAGATAAACTAGAGATCGCTCGAACAATGGGGGCTGACCATATTATTAACCCTATCGAATCTGCAGCACATGAGCAGATTTCGACATTAACCAAGGATGTTGGGGTTGATTTGGCAATTGAATCCGCTGGTTCTCCAATCACTTCTGCTCAAGTTTTAGCCTTACCTAAAAAGGGTGGAGAAGTTGTTTATATGGGAATTCCTTATGGCGATGTGAACATTGAACGATTTTATTTCGAGAAGATCGTTCGGAATGAATTAACGGTTTATGGATCATGGAACGCACTCTCGGCACCGTTTCCAGGCAAAGAATGGGAATCGACAATTGCTTATATGGAAAAAGGATTAATTAATGTAAAGCCGATGATTAGTCATCGATTATCGTTAAGTGAAGGACCAGATGTATTTAAAAAAATGGTTAGTGGTAATCCAGGCTACGTGAAAGTCCTTTTATATCCTTCAAATAAATAAAGAAGCAAGGATCGTTATCGGTCCTTGCTTCTTTATTTGTCGGCTAATTAAGCTTCTCGCGTTACTCTTATTCACATAAACGATTAATTCAACGAGAGCAATGCCAATACCTCCAAGGGTGGCAGCAAGAATCTAAAGTACCTTTAATCCATTACTTAGCAGAGAGAAAAGAAATTTTGCTTACAGAGACAGCTGGTGAGATATTCATTAACCGAAACCGTAACCAGACTGAACAGAAAAAGTTTGTCAGATAGGAGCGCAGATGAGTGAAGATCTAAATAGAAGAAGAGATTTTATGAGAATCCAGCGACGACGCATGCGAGCGTTTATCTTCAGTCAGAGCAACTGATCTAAAAATCAGTTGCTTTTGATATTAGAAGAATGTTGAAAGGCGGTGTCAGATGCTGGATATTTCTCGGGAAATAGTTAAAAAGCTAAGTGAATCCGAGAAACAACTTTAAATGGAAAGGAAAACTTTTTTGAATATAAATAGTACCAGGTCATAGGATTAAGTGTTAAAATGAAAAAAGTAAAAATGGGAGATGTTAAAATGCAATTTCAAGCAGCAATTACGGCAATTGGATCTTATGTGCCTGAACGAAAATTAACAAATGTAGACTTAGAAAAAATGGTTCAAACAAACGATGAATGGATTGTGAGACGTACAGGCATAAAAGAACGGCGTGTCATTGGCGAGGTGGAGCATACAAGTGATCTATGTTGCAAAGCCGCACATAATTTGGCGAAGAGATACTCATTACATCTTGATGATGTCGATATGGTTCTTGTTTGTACATTAACTCCTGATTTCAAAACGCCAAGTACGGCTTCCATTGTCCAATATAAATTAGGCATTCCTTCTTGTGGTGCAATCGATCTAAACGCTGCTTGTGCGGGTTTCACGTATGGATTGTATATGGCGAATGCGTTGGTAACAGCTGGATTAAACAAAAAAGTACTCGTTATTGGTGCTGAATCATTGACAAGCATTACCGATTTTACGGATCGAACTACAGCGATTCTATTTGGTGATGGCGCAGGAGCAGTTCTAGTGGAAAAAAGCAGTGAATCTAGTTTTTTAGAATGTGAAGTGGGTTCTCAAGGACAGTACGGAAAGCATCTCTATAGCACAAATTTAGCAAGCGATTGGGAAGGAACACCTTTGACGTCCAACGGTAAGATTGTACAAAATGGTAGAGAGGTTTATAAGTGGGCAGTAACGGAGGTACCAAAAGGAATAGAGCGTTTAGTAAGAAAAGCTGATGCACAAATGGAAAATATAGATTGGTTTATCCCTCATAGTGCGAATTTGCGAATGATTGAAGCGATTTGTCAACGTAGCGGCATTGCAATCGAAAGAACTCTTTATAGTATGGAGTATTACGGAAATACATCGTCGGCATCTATTCCTCTTGCCTTAGATACGGCAGTGCGTAATGGAAAAGTGAGTAATAATGATTTGTTATTACTTTATGGGTTTGGCGGTGGCTTAGCTTATGCAGGTTTATTAGTGAATTGGCAAGGGTCTTTATATTAATGGAAGTTACGGAAATTCATGGTGAATTGACTCCAAGACCAGAAGATACGGTTATTCAAAAAAGAGCACCAGATTAGGTTTTATCAAACGGGGTTAGAGGAAGTACTTAAAACATTCCATATTAAGCATTTAATCCTTGCGGGCATACAAACTGAAATATGCATTGATACGACTTGTCGTAGTGCTCGCAGTAAAAACTATCAAGTCACTCTTGCTTCAGATGGTCATAGTACATGAGGGTCTAGCGACTTAACTGCAGCCCAGATCGTTGCTCATCATAATAAAGCACTTAAATGGTTTGCCGATGTGAAACCTACCGTAGAGATATGTGCTCCTTATTGACTTAGCTACTCGAATATGTAATGATAAACTCAATCAAAGGAAGGGAACAGGTACCTACTACAATGAAGCAGTAATCCGATCAATAAACCGTAATTAAAAACGATTTGTACAATGCGCTGTAGCGCCAGCAAGTCATTACATTAATTATGTTTAGAGATGGGATTCGTCTGTTCGTGTATAGGTATTAATGGCTTCTTTATTCTGCTTGTTTTTAAGTTTGTCTTATAGCAGGATAGGTATGCCTATTCCTACGGGCGAACTCTCTCTAACATTTTAGAGAGGGTTTTTTTATGCTATTAATGAAAACAGATAAATTAGAGAAAAGTTATGGAACTAAGAACGTGTTAAATACGGGGCAATTGTTTTTTTATAAAGGGGACCGGGTTGGCATAGTAGGTCAAAATGGAGCAGGGAAAACAACGTTACTGTCTATATTAGCAGGTGCAGAAAAGGCAGATGTTGGGACGGTGGATTCATTGGGAGAAGTAGCTTATGTTCCGCAATTTGAAGAAGATGGTAGTGAATTGACTAGTGAATTTGCGAGTAGGTGGGGAGTTCCAGATCGTAAGGCAATGAGTGGAGGCGAGCAAACACGCAAAAAAATAGCAAGTGCACTTGGTTTAGGGGCTGAAGTTTTAATTGCTGATGAACCAACTAGTCATCTTGATATAGAAGGGATAAAGGTCCTTGAAAATCAGCTTAATGCTTTTAAAGGGGCAGTTGTGCTTACTTCCCACGACAAAACGTTTTTAAATCGTGTCTGTTCAGCTATTTGGGAAATTGAGGATGGTAATGTATCGGTTTACGAGGGGAATTATGATGCCTATCTTGCAGAGAAAAAGAAACGAGTGCTTAAACAAAAAAAAGAGTATCAAGCATATGTACAAGAGAAAAAAAGGTTAAAGCAAGCGGCTAAAAAACTACAAGCAATGTCAGATGCAATTAAAAAAGCGCCAAGTCGAATGGGGAATTCTGAGGCGAGGTTACACAAACGAAGTAGTGGAAAGCAAAAAGCGAAGTTAAATCGTGCTGCTGAGGCAATAATTACGAGAGCAAATAGACTAGAACATCAGGAAAAAACAAAAGAGCAGCAACAGGTCATGTTTGATGTCACCCAATTTCCAGCAATTCATAGCAAGCGCGTTATTCAAGTGAAAGATGTCTGTTTGCAAATTAAGGGAAATGTATTAAAGCAAAGAGTGAATGGAGTCGTCCGCAATGGAAATAGAGTGGCGGTAACAGGTAAAAATGGTTCTGGCAAATCGACTTTTCTTGAGGCTCTGTATGAAGGGAAAGAGATAAGCATTGCTCAACCAGCGAAGATGGGATTTTTTAGGCAACAACAAGAAGATTTGGACAATGATAAAACGATTTTGGAAAACGTGCAAATGGGGAGTCCATATGATCAAACGTTTATTCGTACGATCTTATCAAGGCTAGCGTTTAAAGGTGATGCAGTTCATAAGAGCGTGTCTACTTTAAGTGGCGGGGAGAGAGTGAGAACGTCACTCGCTAAAGTATTCCTTGGGAATTATAATGTCCTGGTTTTAGATGAACCTACGAACTATTTGGACCTTGATACGAAAGAGGCGCTTACGACTGTCTTGCGTGCATATCCAGGTACAATTGTTTTTGTGACGCATGATCGAGCGCTAATTGATGATCTCGCAACAGATTTGCTTTCCTTTGATGAGGAAGAACCATTTCTGCGCCCGGTCAATAAAACAGATAGTGTTGAAAAGGTGAGGGATAACAAAGAAGAATTACTTCTGGCAACCGAATTGAAATTAACGGAAACGCTTGGAAAACTATCGATTGTTGTTGATGAAACGGAAAAACAACAGCTGGAACAATTGTTTCAAGAGTTACTGGCTCAAAAAAAACAATTAAAGAAATAAGTGAGCAGCTGGCAAAAGTCAGCTGCTTTTTCTAGTGAAATTGAAACTTTTTTGAATAGGAAAGCGTATCTTTAGTAGTTTCATAGGGGAGAGAGAAATCAATGAGTATACTTGAGATGTTTTTCGCTTTTATTGCAGTTGTAATCACGGCAACTTTGGTCCTGAAAAATCAACAAAACCTTGTTCTACTGAATGTATTGTTAATCTTTGAGTGGGTTCTTCTTTTTAGTCATTTTTTTGTTGATGGATGGCGCTGGCCGATGATGTTCATGTATATGACTGCTATAGTACATCTAGTTATTATTGTTCGCTTAGCAATAGCACACAAACCAATAGTAAAACGCAAATCGAGAACGATCAGTATCGTCTCTTTATTAATTGTTGGGATTGCCCTACCTAGTTATTTGTTTCCTTGGAATACTCATAGTCAACCTACTGGATCGTATGATGTAGGTACAATGACTTTTCCAATTGTGGATGAAGAGCGGATGGAAAAATGGACTGAGGATAACGTACCTCGTAAACTTGTTGTTCAATTATGGTATCCGACCGATGCTACTACAGGGCTAAAGCGTGCAAAACAACATGATACTCCAAGTATATTTATGAAAGATTTTGGGCAGGAAAATGGAATTCCAGGATTTTTATTACAGTCATTTGTGAATCAGAAAACATATGCGTACGAGGAGGCGGAGCTATCAAACGAGGAAAATGAGTATCCAATTGTACTTTTCTCACATGGATTTGGTAGTTCACGAATTCAAAGTCAGTTTCAAGTGATTGAGTTAGCGAGCCACGGCTATATTGTTATGGGGATAGATCATACTTATTACTCTTCTGGTACGGTCTTTCCAAACGGAGAACATATAGAGCCTGCTAGCATTCAGTTCTCTGAAGATATGAGTGTCATGGATGAATATGTCCGTGAGTGGAGTGCTGATGCTAGAGCGACAATGGATTGGATTGAGAAAGTGAATCAAGATGGTGATGTTAACGGCAATGAAGAAGATACATGGTTGCATCAATTAAAAGGGAACATCGATCTTGAGCGCGTTGGTTATATGGGGCATTCATTCGGAGGAGCGACGGCAGGGCATACGTTAGCAACAGATGACCGGTTCCATGCGGGGATTAACTTGGATGGTTTTCCTTATGGTGAGGCCCATTTAGTAGGGGTTAAACAACCGTTTCTAACAATGATGACTGATAGAGATCTTTTAGAAGAATATTTACAAGAAACTGATGAGGAGTATAAGCAAGAATTGTATAGCAGAATAGAGATAATCAGTGATGAAATCATCTCACTAGATGGTGCTCTCCACATGGATTTTAGTGATTTCCCTTTGTTATCACCACTTACATCTTGGATTGGTATGACAGGGGAAGTTCCTGCGAAAGAACAGCATCAAAAAATCAATGAATTGACAGTTGATTTCTTTCAAAACTCTTTTAATGATAACTAAAGGAACCCTTTAAAAATAATTGTTTTTAAGATGTTATTCAAACGGATGTAACGAGGGTTACGAAAGATTGTTATGTGACCGACTTAATTCCGAAAGCACTTGAATCGGCATTCCCATTAGCTGTAGTGAATGAAGAAAGGTCGTTTAAACGGAATCATACTACGTGTCCATGTTCTTTCGGGTCTTATTTCTGAAGAGGTCGACGAGACAGAAGAGTATTATCCAACAAAGGAAGAGTACAAGCTATAACAACGAGAAGGCATCCTTATAGGAGGGATGCCTTTTGTTGACTGAAGACAAACGCTAACTTATGCTGTTGCTCAATTCATTTATATGCTCATGAACCATTCATATGGTCTGCTCTTTACTTGTCTTCGCTTCTAGTTGACAACTCGTTTTATTTTGCTATGAGGTTAATTAATATTTTTCCATCACTGCGACCGTGCAACGAGATATACAAATTGTTTTCTCCGCTTCGTCCGTTAATTCAATATGCCAAACCATCGTTGTTCTCCCTTTATGGAAGGGGGTTGCTGTTGCTGTGACAATGCCTTCTTTTTTGGATCTTATATGATTGGCATTAATCTCCATTCCGAAACAAACATGGGTTTCTGGGTTAATATTTATCGCCGTTGCGATTGATGCAGCTGTTTCTGCGAGAACAACGGATGCCCCGCCGTGCAGCACGCCGTATGGTTGATGTGTTTTTGGACCAACAGGCATTGTCATCACTACTTTATCTAATGTTACCTCTTTGTATTTAATTCCTAAGTGTTCAATTAATGTGTTTTGTGCATGTTGATTCAGTTCTTCCAATTGTTCTTCTGTGAAAGTATGCGTCATTTTCCCACCCCTTCAAAATTTAATTTAAGTCAAATGTTAGGCGTTTACATATCAGTATAACTTATTCACTCAAAGTGGGAAAGTTTAGGAAATATAAAAGGATGAGCAAGGGTGTTCCTTGCTCATCTCACGGTTCGGTCTAAAATCGTCATCGTGGCGTTTGTTGCATCAACTCGTGCTAATGCACCAATCGGTACACATGCTTTATATTGCCCATGAGCTGTTTGTAAATTAGAAAGAAGAGGTTTGCCTAACGGTACTAAAAAGCCCTCAATCAAATCATCATAGGAAGTATTGTAGGCGATGGAGCAATTGGAGCAAGTGCCCATAACAATCGCAGCACAATCAGCAAACTTTCCAGCAGCTTCTAGATGAGCAAGATAACGATATATCGTATTTATAGACTCATTTGTATCTTCAAGAACAATAATCTTTCCAGTTGTATCAATTTCATAAGGTGTCCCAATAGAATCAACGAAGGAAGTAAGATTTCCTCCAACGATTTCACCAGATGCAACACCTGGTACCTTGCCAATCAAAGGGAAACCATCAGGGTTCAGAAGTGCACGAGATGCTTGTGGTGTCATCACAGTTGAAAAAAAAGAAGTGAAATTATATTCAGCTGTGCTAGGCTGAAAATCAGTTAACAGTAGTCCTTGAAATGTAAGCAGATCTGCATACTGGCTAAGTACATTTAACAAAATTGTAATGTCACTATAGCCGGATACTATCTTTGGATTCTCTCGAATGACATCGTAATCCAAATAGGGCAAAATTCCTGCAACACCAACACCACCTCGAGATGGTAAAATCCATTTAACTGCATTATTCGTAATCATGCTCATAAAATCAGCTGCACGAGATTCAGGCGTGCCAGCTAAAAAACCGGTTTTTTGATAAACGCTATCACCGAGCACTACTTGGAAACCAAATTGTTCTAGATATTGAATACGAGTATTAATCGTGTTTGCTGATAGTGGGCTTCCGAGTGTAACGATGCCAACGGTATCGCCTTGTTGTAAGCGTGGGGGTGGAATAGCCATGACGTCCTCCTTAAGAATCGTGCTTTCTTCACCTACAAATATATGCAAAGAGTGAAAAAGTAGAAGAACAGTTAAGTTTGTTGTAAAAATCAGAAAAAAATTCGACGATTCGTTTTCGCTATGCATTTTATTTCATAAAGCTCGTTAAGTAATCTACTTAGAAAACAAACAAGAATGAAATTGATGTGAGAGGAAATTAGGAAATAAAGAGGACATTAAACAATCCTATTAATTGGAGTGTTTGTTCTCTTGTTTAATAAATAAAAGAAAGGACAACTTTAGTAACGAAAGCCCCCAAGGTTAGGGGGGGTGAGGATTGATGGGGCTTGGAGAATGAACTAAAGAAACGGGTGTAAGATGAAAGGTACAGTTTAAAAGGTGGGGTTAGAGGCAGGTGAACGAAAGGTTAATCAATCTTTCGTTCGGATCTGACCAGTTTGTTACTGCATATGGAGATTAGTCTTATGTTGTGAGAAACCAGTTGCGTTTCACTCAAGGTTATTATGGAAGTACGCTAGTTATCTTGCAAATAATATTGTTAGACATAATGAGATAATAGGAATTAAACTTCCACAAAAAAGCTCCATAACACTATGACGTTTCATTTTTAAAGAAGCCCAATAAACAAGTCCGATGAGGAGCACACCAATAATTGCTTGTGTTCCAATAAAATACATTAAAAAGGCAATCGGACCAACAACACCGCAAGCATGCCCGCTAGCACGAGTATTTAAGAGCTTATTAAAGATAACAATCCCAACACCCGAAATGAAATAAATCCAATAAATCATTGCAATGCCTTGTGGTGCGTTAGAAAGTAGAGCGAATCCTATTCCGAGTATGTAACCGAGAACACCCATTGCGATTGCTAAATTTCGTTGTCCTTCACGACCCTTATCGCGGAAGCCAGGAATATATGGTTGTAAAGGATAACCAAGAGTTGGCAACACGACTAAAAAGATAAGAGAAAAAACAAATTGGGTGCCATTTTGGAATAAGTCTTTCTCGAATACATACAAAATACTTAAAGCGGCTAGCGCCATAAGTGGTGCGATTGTAACAATCCGAATTAATTTTGCGAACTTTGTAGTCGTATCCATTTTTTTCACCTATACCAATCGTTTTCATTAAGTATAAATAACATCTCTAATGAATTCAAATATAATAGCGTTACAAATCTGCAAGCAAAATTAGAGCAACTGATGGCTAAGCTAAAAGTAGAAGACTTTACGATCTATGATTATCCAGATTCCATTAAAATGGGCAACTTTTTCTGATCCATGGGGGAAGTTGTTAGGGTTATAAAAACAATCGTTAAGCTAAGAGTTTAGATCTAACCCCTTAGCTTAATTTTTAGGCCATATCGTATAAGACCATGAATAGAGAGTATCGACGACCAAAATGATCCCCCATAGCATTGAGATTCCATGTATCGTTTCATTTGGGTAAGGGGTTTCAGATGGATGACCAGTTTCACTACTAAGCCATGACCAATCACGAAGATAAGTAAAGGCTTCTTCAGTGTTGTCTGTTCCAAGTGAGAAAAAAACAATTTGAGCAGTGAAAAAAACAAGAATATGAATAATTGAAGAATAACGGTATAACCGTGCTCTTCTTATAGGATCATTTTGCTTTTGAATAGCATCACGGTCTTTTTCTGTTAGCAGGTCAATTCCACGTCGTTTACCAATTTTTTGTTTCATCCACCTATCTAACCTCTTAAAGTCTTGAATTCCAAATGTGAGTGCATACAGGACAAAAATGGTGATAATGATTTGAAGCGTGGATATCTCTCCAGTTCTGCTGAATAATAGCCAGCCAAGCGCAGCCTCTAATGCAGTGATGCCAATAAAAAATAAGATGAATGCGATACTTAAATTCCGACGGTCAAATAAATAGCGGGTTAAACCAAAAAACAATAAGCAAAGCAGAGACAATACTTCCATGCTGATGAATAATACACTAGCATTTTCAATAATAAAATGAACCATACTCCGTCACCCTCCCTCTAGAGCCAACCTTTTTCTTCGGCAAGCTGTACAGCTTCATATCTATTCGTTGTTTCTAACTTCTGCATAGCACTTGATACGTAATTGCGAACCGTACCGAGGGTCAAATGAGCTTCTCTTGCAATTTGTTCTGTTGACTTTCCTTGTTGCACTCTTCTCATGATATCCTGTTCGCGTTCTGATAATGGATTGCTTTTTAAATTAAACAACAGATCTCCGAGCATAGGAGAAATGGCTTTTTTGCCATTAATGATACGGCGAATCGCTTTAATTAACTCTTCAATAGGTTCATCTTTAAGAAGATAGCCATTAACACCAATTGTCATTGCTTTTTCAATATAACCCGCTCGAGAGAAAGTTGTTAAAAGCGCAATTTTTCCTTCAAAGCCTTGTTGTTGCAAAGCAGCCGCCGTCTCAAGACCCGTTCCATCAGGCATTTCAATATCCATTAATAAGAGGTCAACATCATGTAATTTCGAAAAATCTAGTACTGCTTTTCCCGACCCGGCAGTTCCGATTACTTCAATATCATTTTCCATATCAAGTAAGGAAGTTAGTGCATCCCGAAGAATAACTTGGTCTTCTGCAATAAATATGTTTATCATTAGTTTCTCCTCTCTATTTAATAATTTAGGATAGTGGTGCTCGTAAATGTACTTCTGTCCCTCGTTGTTTGGTACTATGCCACTCGCAAAAACCGCCAATTAACCGCATGCGCTCTTTAATCGACTCGAGACCGTCACCTCGTTTACGTGTCGAACGATCAGAGCCAACTCCATCATCTTTAATTAAACAGTTTAGATATCCGTCTTTTATAAAAAAGTGGAGTAATACTTGATCCGCTCGACTATGTTTGTAACAGTTAACAAGCGCCTCACGAATAGATAAAGCAGTCATTGTTTCTGTTGCTTCAGTTAAGGCGGGAATGTCCTCATCACCACGGACAATAAATGAAATATAAGTGCCTTCAAACAAAACAAATGCTTGTTTAATTTCGACTTGAATTTGAACATGTTTTAATTCGGTTACAACCTCGCGCACTTGTTTCGCTGCTCGTCGTGCTTCGTCTAGCACATACTCCATTTCTTTTCTCGCAGCTTCAGGTTTTTGTTCGGTTAAGCGGATTGCTAGTTCGCTTTTAAACTTAATGACAGCAAGTGTATGCCCAAGAGTGTCATGAAGGTCCCTGGCAATTCGATTTCGTTCTTCTTCTTTTACATAAGCCTCAATCTCACTTCTAGCTGCGGCCAAGTCTTTTTCAAGGCTGTGAGCACGTTTAATAAATCGGACAACAAAAGGAAGAATGAGTTGCAAAAAGAGAAATGGTGCAAATGCGGTTGTCAGAAAAGCAACCGGGTTATTTTCTATGACAGCAAATACAATAAAATAACATGATGTTAACAAAAACAAGGAAATACTCAAGTGAGGCCACAATCTCACTTTTCCACTACTGTCAGAAAAAATGAATAAATAGACGAGCAGAACTGGATCGATGTGAATAGCTAGTATGATAAATAAGGCGATACCAATAGCACTTGCCACTAAAAACAACCAGTCTTTTTTCCAAAGCACGACATAGTACAAAGCTGCAATGGTCAAAAAAAGGAAAAGGCGCAACCAAATGGGTACTGCAGAAGGAGACTGCAACAGGTTAAAAAGAAAAAATACAAACATACATATATCCAAAAACAAGGTAGATTTTAATTGATCACGCGGATAAAAAGAAAGCACAAGTAGACACCCTTTCAACGAACAGTCCTTCTTAGTATAGCGCTTTTTTATTGTAACTGAAGTTAAAAGTAGCAACCATTCATCAGTGTCATAAAAAGTATATGACAGCAGTCATGTCGAATAATATATTTAAAAAAATGTTGCGATTTAAAAAGTTAAATCATATAATGAAGTCAACTAGATGATTTAATATTTTAAATCGAAACAAAACTACAAATAGATATGAAGGAAGGTTGGTTTATCATGAAAAAACATGAGGCAATGGAAATTAACTTAAAGCAACAGAAAGTGATTTCTGATCCATTACGTACACAAATTATCCAGTTACTTGACGAGAAACCGATGACACCAAAGCAAACGGCGGATCGTCTTAATAAGAACCCTGGCACAATTTATTATCATATTCAGCAACTGTTCAAGCATGACATTTTAGAGATTGATCATGTAAGTACCAATAAGGGAATCGTTGAAAAATACTATAAATCGAAAGCGACGTTTTTTAAAAGTCCTAGGGAAGAAAATGAGGAATTTCATTCGAAAAGCCAAGTGTTTTTGACAATGTCAGAAGAGTTACTTGAAGCAATGAACTTTGATATTCAGGAGTTATTTTATGAGTATGGTAAGAAAGCAATGGAGGAAACGAGTAATAAAAAAGCATATCAGTGTGAATTCTTAGTGAAAGAGTATGAAGAGGTGAAAATTGAAAAAGAGGAGGAGGGGGAATGAAATCCTTTGTGAATGAAAGGAATTTCCTGATTTTATTATCAGGTGTGTTTATAAACGGACTTGGTGGTGGTATTTATGCAGTGTCAGGAATGTTGCTTGTTTTGTTTTTAAGCGGCAGTGTGCTTTATTCTGGGTTTGCATTTTTTGCTGTCACACTTGCAAGCGCGATGGCATTTCTTATTGCACCATTTGCCAATTATGTGACGTATAAGAAAGGATTAATTGTTTGTGAGATTTTGAAGTCAGCGCTTTTGTTCACAATTCCATTGTTTTACGCGACAATTGGTCTTAACGTCTATTATGTACTTATCTTGTTATTTGTTGTTGCCCTTCTTGCCCAGTTTACTTATCCGATCGAATCAACGATCATGCCAATCATTGTTGGTAAGGAAAATATAATTAAAGCAAATTCATATTTACACACGATCCGTGAAGGGATGGATATTGCTTTTGTTGCTGGAGCTGGGATACTCGTCGCTTTTATTGGACCGGTTCAAGCCATTCTTATTACCGCAATTTGCCATCTCCTATCCTCCTTAACGTACACTCTTTTTACTTTTCAACAAAATGAGGTTTCCGCAGATAAGCAAACAATTCGCGAGCTAGTCAATGCATATACAACGGATTTAAAAGCAGGAATTAGTTATATGCGGAATTCTCTTATTCCTAAGATGATTGTCTCAATCGTATTCATAAATTTAGCAATGGGAGTTATGATGCCAAACTTACCTGCATTTGCGTTAATTAAAGGGGATGGCAACGAGATCATATATGGCTTTTACTTAGCGGGATTATCACTCGGAATTATGATAGGAGCGATGATAACTTCGAAAGTAAAGGAAATAGGATTTGGGCGCCTGACAATTATTAGCTTTTGTGGCACGGGGTTGCTGTGGATGGGTGCGGCACTTCTGCCAGTTATTCCGTCATTACTTCTTTTTTGTACAGGTGCAATTTCAATTGGTATCATTAATATACTGATATTTTCGGCAATTCAACAACAAGTGGATTCGGCCTTGATCGGTCGTGTCATTACGGTATTAACAAGTGCAGCTTCAATCGGGATGCCTTTTGGTGCACTATTGGGTGGTGTGATTGGTGCTACGTTTACCCCAGTCGTACCTGTCTTTATTTGCGGGGGAGCGATGATTATTTGTAGCATCAGTTGGCTTTGTAGTTCTGTATTAAGGAAGCTACCTAAAATCGATGAGGCGAAATTATTTCCAGAAAAACAAGCGGAGGAGGCAATGTAAAAAAATAATGTTGAAAAAACAGCGTTGCTTTGTGATGTAACAAGCGACGCTGTTCTTAAGTAATATAATAGGGGTCTGATATAAATGGATCATGTTTTCGGAACTGCCGCTCAAGAAAATCTAATACGCGTTCCTCATATTCTACTTGGAAGTGAAAGTAACTCCGTATATGACCACCCTTTTCTGGTAACCATATTTCGCTGCCCGCTGAGTTGTTATGAATCGCTTGAGATTCAGAGAAAGGAATTGCTCCGTCCTTTTGACTATGAATCAAAAACAGCCCTTTATTTGATGGGTAGGATTCAGCAGCATAGACTGGAGACACGTCACCAGGATTAAAGTCAGGTATGATAACACCAATTGCTCTTGTTGTTCCTTCAGCAAATGATTTCGGTAATCCAGTCCAGTAGTTAAAGCTATCTTTAGCGTATTCATTTAAATCGGCAAACGGACTATCGGCAATTACAGCTTTTACTTCATCAGCCTCTGCTCCAGCCATAATGGAAGTAACTGCACCCATTGACCAGCCCATTAATGCAATGTCTTGAATTCCTTTTTCTTGGCTAACATAATCAATCGCGCTTAATAAGTCGGATTTCTCGTTTCCACCAAACGTAGTTGGTGCTCTATCAGATAATCCAGAGTTGCGGAAATCGAACATAAAGACATGATAGCCTTCTTCATGCATTCTACTTGCCAGTTCTAGACTACTAAAAGGCATTTCGGTTCGGTTATATCCATACCCATGCGCAAAAATAACTGCTTTTGGATTTTTAAATAGAGCTTGTTTATCTGAAGGAATCCACCAACCGCTTAGTGAAAGATGATCTACTTTATTAGCAAATTGGACATCTTCGTAGTCAAGCCCGAAATTTGCTGGAGTGCTTTCAAGAAGTCGTATCGCAGGGTTCGTCACTTTATAACCAACAAAAATGGTGAAAGAGGTAAGTATTATAGTAAGAGCTGCAAAAACATTAACCATGTTCATGAGCCAGTTTTTTAAGCTGAAGGTCTTTTTCATCACTCCAACTCCTTAGTTATAGCATATCGTATGACAAGTAGGTTAGTCAGAATAATTTAAGTAATTAATTAATTAATTAATTATAGTATATGATAGCAACGAACATACAGTGTTAAAAATTAAGGTCTTGTTCAAGTGATTTTTGGTTCTACGGAAAACGTAATTTTATGTTCGATTTGATCGCCTTGATCTGGGTCCGCTTTCTTATTTGTATATTTTAAGATCAGTTCACTAACTTCATCATTTAAACGACGAAGATCATCACTTGTAAGAGGTACGGCATGGACTTTTTGAATAAGTGCGTTGGTAGGAGGTTCGTTTTCTAAATGAAAATGAGTCGCCTTAGCACGATAATATTTCTCTACGATTCCGTTAATTGAATTGGTATGATCAATTTCTAATAGCTCGTTTATAAAAAGTTGTTGGATATGATAATGAATGCTGCCAGTTGTCTTATTGTAGTGATCCGCTACTTGTTTAGCGGTCATTGGCGTAGTAGATAATAAACGAATAATATTACTTCGTAAAGGATGAGATATTAATTTTTGTTGTTTTAACGTCACAGCCATTGAGTCAAGCATTTAGTCACCTCGCTTAACAAACGATTTAGTTTAATTATACGATCTAACTTTTTGGAACGCAATCATTTTGTTTGGCTTTCTGACACAATATTACACAATTACACATTTTTCAAAAATAAAAAAGCTATAATTGTAATCGTAACATTACAATCATAGCTAAGAGTAGAAACGCTTTTAATTTCGAGCCATCTTTAAATATGTTCGATAAGCAAATAATGAAAGAATAAAACCAGCGATTGTATACGCACCGATGATGAGTGAAACAAGCCAAAGTGCTTCTCCCCCAGGTAAGGTTGGAACAGCTGAAAGCATACCTTGATGAGCCCAGTACTGCGGTAAAATTTTTCCTAATGTTTGAAGGAAATCTGGCAATGTGTCAAATGGCATCCACAAACCGCTAACGAGTGCCGTGCCCATAGCAATCACTTGGGCCATTACAATCCCTGTATTCTCTGTTTTTGAAAAAAGAGCAATGGCAATGCCCCAGGATGTAATCATGAGGGAGAATAAAGAAATCACAAAAAAATAAGTGAAATATTGATTGATTTCCATGCCATAAAATACAATGCCGAGTGATGATAAAATGACAATTTGTCCCACTGTAATGACGAGGAAAGGTAACGCTTTTCCAACAAAAAATTCGGCAGGTGAAAGGGGAGTACTTGCAAGTCTAGCAACAATTCCTTTTTCTCTATCTTTTACGAATGTAATGACAATTGAAATGATGATAAAAGCGGCAAAGAATACACTCATTCCAGTTACCGTTTGTGAAGCTACAGCAGACCGTGAAACACCATCTACGCCAAACACCTCAATAAAAAGAATAATGAAAATGACCGGTAGGATCAATGTCCAAAATAAGAGAGAGCGATCTTGAATTTGTTTCATTGTTTCTATTTGAGCAATAGGCCACATAGTTGTTCACCCCTTTTCGTTATTATCGCGTAAAGTTGTACCTGTTAATGAGAAAAACACGTCTTCTAATTTTGGTCGTGATAATGCTAAATGTGTTGGGGAAATTTTATGTTGATTGCAATGATTCGCTACACTAGCAAGAGTTTTGAGTGTATTGCTTGTCTCTATGAGCCAACCGTTCCCCTGTTGTTTTTTTGGTGTGTTGAACTGTGTAAACAATTCTTCTGGTAGATTCTCGCCTTCAATATAAACAGATGGTTCAGCGTGGTGATCCAGAATAGTCATGATACTTCCGGCTTCAACAATGTTTCCTTCATCAATAAATGCGACATAGTCACAGAGCCTTTCTATTTCCTCCATATAGTGGCTTACGTAGATCACCGTTTTTCCTTGTTTTTTCAATTGTTCAACGATCGAAAAAATTGATTTTCTGGATTGAGGATCAACTCCTACCGTAGGTTCATCCATAATAATGAAATCAGGATTGTGCATTAATGCACATCCAATGTTAAGCCGACGTTTCATTCCTCCAGAGAATGTATTCACTTTATCTTTGCTTTGGCCTTTTAAACCAATTTGCTCAAGGACAAGCTCTTCACGTTTACGTACGGTCTCCTTATCTAGGTTGTGAATTTTTCCGAAGAAACGTAAGTTGGCACTGGCACTAATCGATTCCTCAAGACTGATGTCTTGAGGAACGTAGCCTAAAGATCGATTGTTCTTCGTGCTATAGCGAAGAGTACCTGAATCACAGGTAACAATTTCAGCAATAATCTTCATTAATGTAGATTTTCCTGAACCATTTGGACCAATGAGGCCATAGCAAGTCCCGTTAGGAATTGATAAAGAGATATTCTTTAAGACGTGCTTTTTACCATAAGCTTTATTCAATTTTTCCACAGTTAACATTCTATTCAATCCTTTCCTTTTTTTTGAGGAGCAATGTGAGCTTGGATGAGCATTTCAAGTGCTTCGATATAGTCTGCGTAGGCTTTAGCACCAGATTTGGTAACGGTAATGATTGTTTTCGGTTTTCGGTTTACGAACGTCTTCTCTACAAGGATGTAACCAGCCTGCTCGAGTTTTAGAATGTGTGAACCAAGGTTCCCATCAGTTAAATCAAGTTTTTGTTTAAGCATTGTAAAATCACAATAGCTGTGGGACATCACTAAGCTCATAATGCCTAAGCGTGCTTTTGCATGAATAACATCGTTTATTCCGCGCAAAGGTGGTTCAGCCATTGGTTGCTCCTTTGGCAAACAGCCATATACCGGTTAGAAGTAAAATGATGCTACTAAAAAGTGTAATCAGAGACAGTGGACCGATTGCGAAAATAAACAAAAGAGTCGTAATAATGCCTAGAGAAATGCCCATAAAAAATAACGGCTTGCCTAAAGGTAGACCTAAAATCAAATAAGAAATTGATACGAGAACAGCATTATACATAGGGAAATATTCTAAGGTATTAGGGATTGTTTGTGTAAAAAGCAAAGCTGAAAAAATAAAAGTGAAGAACACAATCCCGGTTAGAGCCATTCGCAGCTGAGTTTTTAAAAAATGGGGTAGTGGCTCATGTTGTACTTGCTTAAAGAAAGTGAAAAAGGTAAACAACCATCCTAATACCCCAAGTAAGATCCACATCCAGAAAATACTACTCGAAGAAGCGAAGAAGGAAATTCCAGAACCGATAAGCAATAACAATCCCCAAAGCATAAAATAAGGAGCTGTTTGTTTGCCGAATTGTTGCTTTTGACGCGTTATCATTTTTAAATGCGAAAGCTGTTCAACAGCTCCTTCTAAAGATAAAGTAGTATCTTGTTGCATAAAATAATCACCCTTTCGAAGAGAACTCTGTTCTGCAGAGTATATGTTGAGCATAGAGTGTACAACACGTAATGTCAACAGACAAGTGTAATTATTTTGATTTTTCTTGTATGATAGAAGCAAGATGGTGATGTGGAGGTATGTGATAAAGTCTTGGATTGTAACGGCGGGTGCTTTGGTTTTAGACAAAGACGAAAACATTCTTTTGAAAAAAGATCCAGTGCGAAGATGGGAATTGCCTGGGGGTATGGTTGAACTGTAGAGTCTGTAAAAGACGCCGTTTCTCGGGAGGTATGGGAAGAAACAGGAATTCATATTAAAGTGGAACGTATCTTGGGTGTGTCATAAGAAAAGAGCAAGCAATTTGTACATATATGGTGGATCGCGCGTTCTGTTGAAGGGAACCTTTGTCTGTCGTCTGAAAGTATTGATGCGGGCTTTTTGAATTAGATGATGCACTCGAAAAAATGAACAATAAACTGTTTCAAGTTGAGTTGAAAGAATGCCTGAAACAAAAAGAAGAAGCTTTCTTTTGGGAATTTGAATAAAGAACGGAGCATATAACAATGCACTTACAACAAGTGGCTGCACAACTAGCAACCTATTATGGAAAAAACGATAAAGTAGAAGCTGTTATTTTAGGAGGATCGGTCGCAAAAGGCTGGGAAGATTCTTATTCAGATATTGAGCTACTTGTACTGTGGACGGAGGCCCCAGCAGATGAAGATAGAAAAAAGCCAATTCAAGCAGTAGACGGTAAGATTCTATCATTTGAGGCTTTTGAGGAAGAAGAATGGTCAGAAGCATATGTCACTGAAGGGATAAAACTGGAAATTAGCAGTTTTTTAACAAGCACGATAACTGACTGGTTGAAAGATGTAGTGGATGATTTTGATGATGATGTGAATAAACAAATGATTGCTTCTTTGCTAGTCACTGGAAAGTCGCTTTATGGAGGGGATGTTTTTGAATACTTACACAAAAAAGCAATTGCTTATCCAGGTCAGTTAGGAAATAATATGGTTGCCAACCATATTAATTTAGGGAATTCCTGGAGTAATCGAGAAGCGCTTCTTTTTCGAGGCGATTGGTTTATGTTGCGCGCAGTTATGCAGTCAGTACAGTCGAAGGTCTTAGCACAACTATTTGGTTTAAATAGAGTTTATCTTCAACATCCATTATACAAGTGGCAAAAAAAATGTGTTGAAACGATGTACATAAAGCCTGAACGTTTTACTGAACGAATGGAAAAAGTAATTTTGAGTCACCCGGCAGAGGGTTTGCCAATCTTAGAAACATTAGTAAAAGACTTGATTAAGCTGATAACAATACATGAACCGAGTATTCAAATTGATCAAAAAAGAATCGATTATTTACGTCCGAAGCAACGTAGTGTCATGCTTGTTCAATTAGATAAGGGGGATGCGGATGCATTATTTGCATTTGAAGTAGAGAACCGTTCCTATTTCGAAAAGATGGTACCAGGACGAGGCGACGACTATTACAACTTTCCGATATTTCTAAAACGACTTGATGTTTTACTAAAAGAACAGGAAAAACAAGCTGGTGCATATTATTTAATAAAGGATGAAACAGGCATTGTTGGGCGGATAAATCTTGTAATTAGCAATGAGAGTGCAGACCTTGGTTACAGAGTAGGTGAACGTTTTACGGGAAATGGAGTGGCTAAGCAGGCACTTTCACTTGCTATCTCTGAAGCAAGGACGATTCCAGGTTTAAGAAAGCTTGTTGCTAAAACCACAACAGCTAACATTGGTTCACAAAAAGTATTAGAATGTAATGGTTTTGTGAGAATGGCAGTTGAAGAGAAGCCATTTGAGTGGAAAGGACAAATGCAACAGTTTGTACATTTTGAACGGTCACTAACGGATCGATCAAGGAGTTCCGTCGTTCTGACTAAAAAGAGCAAAGTTGCTTTAATTAAGCGGGAACTTAGAAATGAAACGTATTATGTGTTTCCAGGGGGTGGAGTTGAAGAAGGAGAGAGCTTAGAGGAAGCAGCAAGAAGAGAAGCATTTGAAGAACTAGGAGTTCACGTTAATTTAAATAAATGTATAGCGACGATTGATTTTAATGGAAAACAGTATTTTTTTAGTGCAACGATCCAAGCAGGTATATTTGGGACAGGACAAGGTGAAGAGTTTGTTTATTCAGACCGGAATAAAGGAACGTATGAACCAGTTTGGCTTGAAATCGATCAATTAAGAGACATCGATGTAAGGCCGAAGGAAATTGTGGAAGTAATCAGTAAGAGGTTAAAAGAGTAAAGAGGAGGAGTTTCATGGAAGACCGATTAAAAGTATTAAGAAGAGTTACAAAAGTCCTTGAACAGAAGGACATTCGTTACACATTTGGTGGAAGTGGTCTTCTTTATGCTCTTAATCTAGTAAGTATTGTAAATGATTTTGATCTTACGACAGATGCAAACAAAGAAGAAGTCATTCGTGCCCTTGAGCCTTTTGATGTGAGTGAGAAAAGGCTTGGGGGCTACCCGTTTGCTAGTACATACTTACTGGAACTTTCTGTAGGCGGGGAAGAAATCGAAGTAATTGGCGGGTTTTCCCTCTATTCCGAAGAAGGGATTTGTTTAATCCCTTCAATCGTGTGTCATAGGTGGAATGAGTTGAATTTAAGCACTCCAGAGGCCTGGTATGTTGCATATACATTAATGAATCGGCCAAAGAAAGCCGAGCTACTAAAACAACATTTAACGAATGTAGGGATAAATGAAGAAATGAAAGCTTATTTCGCAAACAAACCAGTTGGGCGAATTGTTCGAAATTATCTGATGTAACTACTTTACTGTAGCGACAATCGCTCCTAATAAGTTTTTTTCATTACCAGTAATAATTTGTACATTCGGCATGTGGTAGAACGTTGTGTCTAAAACTTCGTCTCGAGGAGAATAGAGAATAATAGGTTTGTTACTTGCCAATGCCATCCCATATTCGATATGGCTTCCTCTTCCAGCTGGAAGGAGCATAATGAAGACGTCCGATTCGATTACAGCTGCTTTTTCAAGCTGTGCAATACGACTCAGTTCTGCAATTGATGTGGTGCGCTCATTTTTGGTCCAATCATATGTTACGGAATGTCCTATCGCGCTGAGTCTCTGATTAAGCGAACGAACACGAGCAATATTTGCGAAACTTGAGGCAATATAGTATTTCATAACAAAACCCCTTATAAATCGTTTAACAATAAGTATACGCGTAATCTTATAAGAAGGGAATAGATAGGCAAAAGGAGTGGTGTTATGTATATGTATAGAAATGACTGTAGAAAAATTCTACTTCCTTATTTAGTAAATCTCTCAGAAGAAGAATGGTTTAAACAAACCGTTTATTATCCAAAGAATATCGCCTGGATCATTGCTCATATTGTTGATTCAGAGGATTATTGGATTAATGAAGTCTGGTTGAAAAAACCAAGTATAGTAAACCTCCATGAGAAAAGCAAACCAGCAGAAATACTAAAAGCATATACTGATATCCGAACGTATAGTGATCAATTGTTTATAAACCAATCACCAAGTGAGATGGATACGTTAATTGAAGTACCAGAGTTTGGAGATGGATGGAAACCGCCCTCTCCTCCTACGGTTAAATGGCTTTTTAACCATCTGTATTCCCATGAAATCTATCATGTCGGTCAACTAGCAATCATTGCTCGATTAAATGATATTACCCCTCCACCGTTTTAATGAAAGGAGCAATAAAAATGAGGATTTGCGATGAGATCTATGGAACAGTTAAATTGAGTGGAGTGTTGGGTGAGTTAATGAATAGTCAGCTGGTCCAACGATTAAAAGGGATCCATCAAGGAGGAGCTAGTTATTTAGTGAATCCAACTTGGAATGTGACGAGGTTTGATCATTCAGTCGGTGTCATGATGCTTGTTAAAAAGCTTGGTGGAACTGAAGAAGAGCAAATTGCTAGCCTGTTGCATGATGTTTCTCATACTGCTTTTTCCCATGTGAGTGATCTTGTATTTGACCATAAAAATGAAGATTATCATGAATTTATTTATGAGCAAATGGTTGCTAGTTCTAGTATCCCAACTATATTGCGGCAAGAGGGAATGGATTGGAAGAAACTCTTATTAGATGATTCAAAGTGGACCTTATTGGAGCAGTCTGCTCCAGAACTATGCGCTGATCGAGTTGATTATACACTACGAGATATGTATACATATGGAAAAATTACGCTTGAAGAAGTCCATTGGTTTCTAGCACAGTTGGCAGTAGTAAATGGACGGATGTTCTGTACAGACCTCTTTGCTGCCGAATGGTTTGTAGAAACGTATTATAAAGAAGTTATTGGTTTTTTTATGGACCCGTTAAATATTTACGGATATGATCGCCTAGCTCTTGTTTTAAAAAGAGCATTGGCTATAGAAGTTATATCGAAAGACGATTTCTTAAAAGAAGACAATCAACTTATAGCACAGCTATCAACTTCTGATGATCATGAAATACAAACTCTACTTAATGAACTCTCTACGAGTGTGCAAGTTGAAGAAACACTGGAAGAATCTCATATCCATCGTAAAACAAAAGTCCGTCTTATTAATCCTTCCATAGTTAAGGATGGAAGTCTAGTTCCAGCATCAACACTCTCTAAACGAATTCGACTTATGAACGAAGCAGCTAAAGTAAAAGCAGAAAAAGGCGTTTCTCTTAAAGTGCATGATTGAGGAGGAAGACAAATGACAGAAGACTTTTATTGTGACGAAGTATTAAGTGGAAAAACAAGAGTGAATAAAGTAATGGAAACTGAAAATGTTCTTGCTTATTACCATACGAAACCCTTTTATCCTGTTCATATTGTTGCTATTCCAAAACGTCATATTCCTTCACTTCTTACACTTGAAGAAGAAGACAATGTGTTGTTGCTAGAACTAATGACCGTTATAAAAACAGTAGCAAAACAAGTAACAGAAGAACATGGTGCATGTCGAGTATTAACGAATCTTGGTAACTATCAAGACTCAAAGCATCTACACTGGCATATTGCTTCAGGAGCACCACTTAAAAATCCGGATGGCAACGCATGAATGGAGGCAGTAAGTTGGAGTGCTAAAAAATCACAACAGAGGTTATATGACAAAGCATAAGCACGAGCAAAGTGCAGCAACATAATAACTTTGAATAAATAGCAGATTGTTTTTGTAAATACGTTTCTAGCGTAGCACTTGAAAATGTCTGATGGGATGGTGTGAATAGTGAAAGCACTCGTATTGGACTTAGATGTACGTTGTTAAATGGGAATAAAGAGGAAGCTAACTCCATTTGTTGTGAGACATGCACCGACCGATTTTAATGAGATGCTTGCTTATTTACACAGTCATACAAAGGAACAAACAACGCTTGGTGTTCCTCACTCTACCTATTGGGCAGTAGAGTTAGAGTCAGGAACCGTGGTTGGCGTCATTAATATTCGTCATAAGCTAACAGATAAACTTTTTGAAACTGGTGGCCACATTGGATACGGTATACGTCCAACTGCTCGTGGCAAAGGGTATGCGACAGAAATGCTAACATGTTCGTTTGAAAAAGTCCGAGCATTAGGCATATCTCGAGCGTTGGTTTGTTGCGATGAGGATAATGTTGCATCGGAGCGAGTGATTGTTAAAAATGGTGGCAAGCAAACGGAATCAAAGGTAGACGGTGGTGTACAAGTAAAACGCTTTTGGATTGATTTGAAAAAAGGAGGCTTCTGATGGGGAAAACGAAGGTTGTGCAACAGGTTGGTTCACAAACGTGTACGCTTAAAACAAAGCATGACTTCAATTGGCTAGAGCAAATGGGTGACGTATTTGCTGTGTTTGATCAGCAAGATTCCGGAAATATCAGTTTTGGTGTACAGACTTCAGTTGGGAGAAAGTTTGTGAAGTACGCAGGTGCGGAAACTCTTTATTATGAAGGGGAAAGAAATGATGCAATCAAGCGTCTTAATGAGTCAGTTACTGTTTATAAAGATTTAACTCACCCAACACTCGTACATTTGAACCAGCATTTTGAAACCGCTCACGGATATGCACTTGTGTTTGACTGGGTAGAAGGAGAGTGTCTTCACTCCCATTGGTCTTTTCCGCCACCAGAGAAATATACGCACTCAGATTCTCCATTCTACAAATTTAAGCAACTACCAATTGAAAAGAGGATAGAGGTTTTAACTGCCATTTTTGATTTCCATAAGCATGTTGAGCGACAGGGCTATGTCGCAATCGACTTTTATGATGGTAGTATTCTATACGATTTTCTGACAAATACAACAACGATTTGTGACATTGATGTATACAGCAAAAAACATATATCAATGAAATGGGGCGGATGTGGGGATCCTCACGGTTTATGTCGCCTGAAGAGTTTGTAAGAGGTGCGGTAATCGACGAAAGGACAAATGTTTATGCGATGGGTGCGGCAGCGTTTGTCTTACTTGGTGGTGAGAAGGATCGTTCATTGGCAAAGTGGGAAGCAAGTGAGCCGTTATATGAAGTCGCTGTAAAGGCGGTAGAGGACGATCGAAAAGAGCGCTTTCCAACGGTTGCGGTATTTTTAGAAGCGTGGAGCGACCGAATTGGAATAAGGAGAGGTGAAAATGAAAGCACCTGACTACATCTCTAATGTGTGGAAACAATTTGATAACTTTCCAATGGAAACATTAACAAAAGCGTGGCGGCGGCAAAAAGCTATTGAATTAACGCAACGGACTGTAACGCAAATGAAGGAAGATAGGGAGCAGTACGGGAATTCGGGTAATTGCTTTGATTTGGCGATATGGTTACTCGACGCGTTTGATCAACAAGGGATTGATGCTTATCCAATTGGCCACAACTTAAATAACGAACACGCCCATGCTGCTGTTATTGCTCTAGACGAAGAAGGAAACCGTTATTTATGTGATTTAGGCGACCAATGGCTACAGCCTTTTCAAGTAGAGAAAAGTACAGGTGAATGGTACGGAGGCTTTTTTCCAGCAGCAAAGGTCAAAGCAGTTAAAGACGGGGAACGAATTGAGGTTCATTATGTAAGACCAAACGAAAAGTCTTCGAGGCAATCGTTCTCCTTGGAACGAATCGAACGTGATTTGTTTTGGAAAGCAGCAGAAGCTTCGCAACAATATATAAAGTCACAGCCACTACTAGAATGCCGTGTTGTGTATAAACAAGAAATAGCGCATTTTGAGTTTTTTAACTGGAAAAGTTTTCTAAGCACAACTGAGGGGCTATTTGTAGAAGAACCACAAGTAGATTTGCGAAGTTGGGTGAATCATCTTCATATAAAAACGGGTTTTTCTAAGCGATTCCTCCAAGAAGCACTCCATTTCTATCAATTAACTGGTGAGAAGGAAGGTAGGTAGAAAATGCGTGTAGTGGAAGTAATTGATTACCAGCCTAGTTGGGAGGATTCATATAAACAAGAGTCGATAAAGTTAGAACAAGTCTTTCAAGAAGATATGATTGGTATTTATCATATTGGTAGTACTTCTGTGCCTGGTTTGGCGGCAAAACCAATTATTGACTTGCTAATTGTATTAAAGAGTGTTGAAGACGCTGATAAAAAGACAGCAGCAATAGAGAAGCTTGGTTATGAAGCGCGCGGAGAAAATGGGATTGCTGGTAGACGTTATTTTCAAAAAAGGTGGGGATGCAAGGACTCATCATGTGCATATTTTTAGTGAAGGACATACTGCCATTAAAAAGCATTTGGTTTTCCGAGATTATCTCCAACAACATCCTGACGCGATGCACGTGTATGGGCGATTAAAAAAGAAGCTAGCTCAAGCATATGTGAGAGACATTGCTGCGTATATAGATGGAAAAGACGACTGGATTAATGTGACAATAAGACGGGCGGAAGAATGGGCATTAGCGAAGGGAATTTCCTATGAATGACGTTATGTCGATAGCTTTAGCGGTAAAATTAGAGCAAAGCGAAACGGAGATGTTGAGTTCACGAATGCAGGCATTCAAAAAGATTGCGGGAAATCCTATGGGCGTAGAAATCTGTTCGTTTGGTAATACAATAGCATTTTTAGCAAAAATGATGCCTGGTCCGGCTTTTAATACGGTCAGAGGTCTAGGAATTGATGATATAGACAAAATAGTAACGATTATTAATCACTATGACTCGAAAAAGATCTCGCCGCAGTTTGTAATAAATCCCGCACAGGTGTCTAAAGAATTATGTTTCGAACTTTCTCGAAATAGTCTTTGTCAAACGAGTTTCCATTCAATGTTGTATGGATCGATTGATCAGTGTATGGGACAGCATACTAATAAAAGCATAGTCTGTCGAAAGTTAGGGAAGAACGAGTTTGATTTATATGCTGAGATATACATTAATAGTTTTGGCATGCCCACTTCTTTACAAGAAGGTGTTGCGCAGAATAACTCTGTTCTAAGCGACGAAGAACAATGGCAGTTTTTTATAGCAGAGTGGAATGGAGAGCCAGCAGGTGTCGCGGTAGTATTTACAGACAAATCAATTGCAGTATTAGCTTCAGCAGCCACGCTGCCAGAGTATAGAGGCAGGGGAATCCACCGAGAGTTGATTCAAGCCCGTTTGGAACATGTTTTCTTAAAAGGATATCGACTTATTTCTGGTCAAGCAGCTTTTGGTTCGACAAGCCAGAAGAACATGGAACGTGCTGGGATGAAAATCGCTTATACGAAATCAATATGGACGGAGATAACGAAGAAAGACCATCTTTTGTAGACGGTCTTTGTTGTTAGCTCAAATCCTTTTCTTGATCAAGCCTCTCTTCAATTTGTTTAAGCCTTGTCAGTACTTCATCGAGTTTTTTATCCACATCCTCGATTTCAGGACCCATACCTTGACGTAATTCAAGTTCTTTTAAGTTTGCGCGATTAGTGACCATAACAGTAATGACTGGATATAAAATTGCAGCGAGTGGTATTAGAATCCACCAAGGAAAATCCATTATGTGACGTCCCTCCTAGAATTGTTAGCATGATCTATCTATTATACTCATAGATACGCACATAAGAGACTGAAGTTTCGAGTTTTTTTATTCAATTTCATGCGAAATGGTCAATCTTATTAAAATAATGACGAAGAAATTCTTTGACGGAGCTTGCACTTTTAATTTCTCTTAAGCTTGTACCAGAAAGTGATAATGATTTTCTAGCAAGAACTGGGGACATACCGGTAATGATCGTTTCTGTGCCAATTAATTGTAAAATATTCCGGAGTTGAAAGATCCCTTCCACAACATAGTCATCAAATTCTTCTAGCCCTGATACATCCACGATTAAAGTGACGAGATCGAGACGGGAAATTTCTTGAGTAACGGTTTCAAACATATGGTCAAACCGGGAATGTCCCATTTCTCCAACGAGTGGAATAACAGCGACACCATGTACGAGTGGAACAATTGGAGTAGATATCGTTTCAATTCGTTGAACGGAGTCTAGATAATTAAATTCAATCTCTTTTTGAATCGTGACATCTTTCTGAATGCCAATAAAATACTTTGAACTGTAATTTTCAAGGTAAACACACTCAATATTAAGTTCATTCCAAAATGGAGATCCATTTTTCTTGTAATTTAGGATTTCAAGTGAGCAAGACTGTTCATTTTTAATCGCTGTTCTAAGACTGTTCACAGATTCTGGATCTGTGCCTTCACCTTGTAAGAAACGGCAGTTCGTCCCCATAACTTCTGGTTCCGAATAACCGGTCATTTGAAAAAAACCATCATTTGCATAAACGATTGGATTGTCTTTTTGATCCGGGTCCGTTACGAGTACACCAACTTTTGTACGATCGAGAAGTTTGGTTAGTAGTTGTGACTTATCAAATGAATGTTCCATCCTCAACGCTCCTGTCCGAATTGAACTGTCTACTTTAAATTTAGTTGTTCCACGTATTCCCTTGTTCCGATGAAGCTAAACAGAACTAAATGATGAAAAAACATGACTTGAATAAAGGAATTTGACTTCATGCAGGAGTAACTTACAAAGGAGAATAAACATGAAACAAAACAAATATGATTATGACTCATTCTTTGCAGCCTATAAGGAAATGCCTCGCTCTCAAAAAGGACTCGAAGGCGCAGGAGAGTGGCCACTTTTGAAGAAGATGCTTCCTCCTTTCGTAGGGAAAAGCGTATTGGATTTAGGGTGTGGATTTGGTTGGCATTGTCGACATGCTAGAGAAGAAGGGGCTAAAAAGATTATAGGTGTGGACTTATCGGAAAAGATGTTGCAAGAGGCTAGGAAGATGACGAGCGATGCGGCAATAACGTACACAAAAGGAGCAATTGAAGAAATTGATTTTCCAAAGTGTTCATTTGATATTGTTGTAAGTTCACTTGCTTTTCATTACGTCCAATCTTTTGATGCTGTATGCAAAAAAGTAAAGGATGTTCTTAAACCGGGCGGAACTTTCGTTTTTTCAGTTGAACATCCGATCTTCACTTCTCGATCAGAGCAAGACTGGTATTACGATGATGCAGGTAATAAACTACATTTTCCCATTGATCGGTACAAAGAAGAAGGTGTGCGCAACACATCTTTTCTAGCGAATGATGTGATTAAATATCACCGCACGATCTCCACTTATTTGCAAAACTTGCTTACCAATGGTTTTCAAATTACTGCGGTGGAAGAGTCGGGAGCCCCAGCTCTTATGCCGCAATGGAAAGATGAAGATCGCCGTCCTATGTTTCTGTTAATATCTGCTGTTAAAAAATGATGGCACGCTAGGATATTGTTACAGTGTTCGTTCCTAGTGTAAACTAGTAACGTGACGGACAGGTATAAAAGAGAGGGCTTTGGAATAATGAAACATTTTTTTAACCGGGTTTGGCTATGCATGCAACTGCCCAAAAAACAAGTTGTATTTCGTTTAAATAGGGAACGAATTGGAGTTCCGTTTTTATACGTTGGCTTGCTTATAGCATTCGTTTGCATCCCGTTGTTTGTACAGACCTTTATTCAATCAGATGGTGTTATAGCAGATTTAATCTTACCAATGTTTGCAGTCTATTTTCTGTTTATCTATTTTCCGATTTTTGCTTTATCTGTTTTTTCTCTTATAGCAGCAGTCGCAGCGATTGCTTTAACTGTGGCAAAGCTTGCGGACCGAAAGTTAACGTATTTAATGTTGTATAAGATTGCAGCATTTGCGGCTACGATACCAATTATCGGTTACGGGGTAAGCTTGTTGATTAGTGAAGAGTTTGCAATGATTTGGATATGGGCAAGCTTTCTATATTTGGTTGCTGTGCTTATCCGAGTTATTTTTCACTATCCCAAAGCAAGAAAAAAATGAATAGGTGGCGAAGCGTGATGCAAAAGCATTGCGCTTTTTCTTTAGAGAAAAAGGATTTATAGCAAGATGTAAGGAATGTATGGTCTTAATGCAGAAAAGAGGGATGAAGATGGATCATGCAATAGTAGAGAGCAATAAAAAGAATTGGGAGCAGGCAGCTGAACGCTTTTTTGGTCGCAATCCGCTTCCGGAGTACGGTCCGTTAGCACCGACGGAAGAGGAGTTAAACCTGCTAGGATCTGTTTCAGGTAAGAGGGTGCTTGATATCGGCTGTGGAAGCGGGCATTCACTTTCTTATATGCAACGTAAAGGCGCAAGTGAATTATGGGGGATTGATGTATCTTCTGCTCAAATAAGGGCGGCAAAGAGTGTTTTAAATAAATCTGATGCAAAACTATTTCAATCGCCAATGGAACAAAATCCAGGCCTACCTGCTCATTATTTTGACATTGTTTACTCTATTTATGCTTTAGGATGGACTACGAATCTCGCTTTGACTTTGAAGAATGTTCATACATACTTAAAACCTGGGGGGAGTTTTGTTTTTAGTTGGGAACATCCATGGTTCACGCTATTGCGTAAGAATGAAAATGGCTACTTGTTGCAAGGGTCTTACCACGATGAAGGTTTTTACAATCATCCTGGCTGGCCAATAACTGCTTTTATGCAACAACTTAAAGTGAGTACATATGTGAATACACTTAGTGAGCAAGGGTTTCATGTAGAACAGGTCATTGAAGAAACAGGTGACGGATTTGGACAAAAGAAAAGTAAAACTTGGTACACTGAAGAAAAAGCAGCTCTCATTCCAACAACTCTCATTATAAAAAGCACGAAAGCTAAATAAAAGGAGGAGTTTCTAGTGACGTTAATGAAACGATTAGGAGTATCTACACCTTATATACAAGCTGGGATGGCTGGAGGAATTACAACTGCAGAGCTTGTTGCCGCAGTGAGTAATCATGGAGGGTTAGGACAGATCGGTGCTGGCTATCTAACAGCAGAAACATTAAAAAACGAGATTCAAGCTGTCAAACGAAAAACCAATCACCCTTTTGGTGTAAATCTATTTGTACCTGAAGACATTCATTATGATGTAGATGATGAAGAAAGAGTTCGTTCCATTTTGAAACCAATTGAACAGGAGCTTGGCGTCAACTCGATTCCGTTGACAAATGGGAATGCTTTTTTTGATCAATGTGAGGTAGTAATTAGCGAGGAGGTGCCGGTCGTTAGCTTTACGTTTGGTATCCCTTCCACTGAATTAATGAAGCGATTTAAGGAGACAGGAACTTTCTTAATCGGAACTGCAACAACTGTCGAAGAAGCAATCTTGAATGAGGTAGCTGGCATGGATGCGATTGTTGTTCAAGGTGCTGAAGCGGGGGGCCATCGTGGAACTTTTGCGACGACTTTTGATCGTGCTTGCGTTGGTACGATGGCTCTTATACCTCAAGTGGCAGATCAATGTAGAATTCCATTAATTGCAGCCGGTGGAATAATGGATGGCAGAGGTACACTTGCGGCAAAGGCACTTGGGGCAGAGATGGTTCAACTCGGCACTCAATTTTTAATGTGCAAAGAAAGTGGGGCCCATCCACTACATAAACAAGCAATTTCAATCGCTAAAGAAACGGATGTAGTGCTCACATCTGCGTTTAGTGGAAAGCCTGCAAGGGGCATACATAATCCATTTATCGATACATTTGAAGACGTTTCTCCACTGCCGTATCCAGTTCAAAATACATTAACAGGACCAATTCGCAAACAGGCTGGTAAACTTGGGATAACGGATTATATGTCAATGTGGACGGGACAAGGTGTACGGTTGGCTAAACAAGAGACAGTCGTTGAACTCCTTGATCGATTAAAACGAGAAGAAGCGACGGTCTTAGATGGACTTCATACATCAAAAAGTAAAAAGGAGTAGGGTTATGAACATAACAAAGCGTACTGAAGCATGGGTTAAAGAACAGTTAGCAAGCGAGGCAACGGGGCATGATTGGTACCATATTGAGCGTGTTAGACGTGCAGCAAGAGCAATGGCAGAGCAAGAACAAGCAGACATGTTTATTGTTGAAATGGCAGCTCTTATGCATGATCTTGCTGATGATAAGATTGTTGAAAGTGAAGAAGTTGGCTTAAGGATGATTAAAGACTGGCTCCTCACAAATGAAGTGAATGAAGAACAAATGAAACACATCGTAGAAATCATTCAATCAATCTCATTCAGCAAAGGGCAATCATTACATACTTTAGAAGCGGAAATCGTCCAAGACGCTGATCGTTTGGATGCGTTAGGGGCGATTGGCATCGCACGTACATTTCAATATGCTGGTTCTAAAGGCCACGCAATGTATGATCCTTCACTACCGGTCCGAGAGAATATGACAAAGGAAGAATACAGGAACGGAAAAACATCGGCAGTACACCATTTTTATGAAAAGCTGCTTAAACTAAAAGAACGGATGAATACGGAAGCTGGTAAAAGGATGGCAGAAGAACGGCATCTTTTTATGGAACAGTTTCTAAACCAATTTTATAAGGAATGGAATTGAATGAATAAGAAGACGTGCTTATCACACTCAAGCACGTCTTCTTTTTATTTATAAATAAGTTCTAGCCCCTTACGAATACAAAGAAAAATTTATTATCTTACTTTTCTCCAGCCACAATAGTGAAGTTAAAGTGTTTATAGAAACAATTGACATTTGAAAACCCTACTTCGCTTAACCAATTAAGTTGATCATTCAAAGGAGCCATTTGGTCAAGTTTTGTCCGTTCAATTGCTGCCGCTATTTCTGATTCTGAAAGACCGCTTGCAGAAATCTGCTCAATCCAGTTTGTTTTGTAGAATTTATCAATTTCAGGAGTAGCGCCAAGCACTTGGTCTGCGTTAATAAATCGTCCTCCATGGTTGAGGGTTTGATAGATTCTTTTAAATAGTATTTGTTTATCCGCATTGCTAAGGTGATGAATAGAAAGCGAGGACACAACAAAATCAAATGGTTTAGCAAACGCATAGTTTGTATAATCTGATTCAATGAACGTAATAGCTGAATTGCCTGAAAACCTTTTTCGCGCAACATCTAGCATTTTAGCAGAAAGGTCAATCAATGTGATATGAGCATCAGGAAAGGCCTTTAAAATGCGTGCTGATAGAAGGCCTGTTCCAGCGCCTATGTCCAAAAACGAAGGGCTAGTTTTGTTCGTGTTAATTAACGACATAGGAATGGAATAGAAGTCTTCAAAACATGGAATCAGCTTTTGGCGTTGTTGGTCATAAGAACTTGCGCTATCATCAAATTGAGTTGTTACATCTGTTCGGTTCATCATAAATCCCACCTTTCCATAGCTATCATACATACTTCAATATTCATGATGGCGCTTCCTGCTTGTGTTGTTAGAAATACAACTTCTGATAAATGTTGGCAACCTCATCAGTCGAAAGCAGGGAGAAGAATATGTAGAAAAGCGTTAATGGAAAGGAGGAATTGTATTGTTACACGCATTATGTTCAACGGATGTAAAGTGTGTGTCTTGTCTAAGTTACCGAGAGTAAGAGGGGGTGTTGCAAGTATTGAGTTTTTCCGAAAGTTGCAATAAACGGAGACGTACGATTAGATTTTGGTATATGTGCAAAGCCTGAAGGATTTTCCGCGCTTGTTTTTGGTAATGTGCTTGTTTCTGGAATTTGGATATGCGCTAGAGAGAGTGAGTGCTCACTCTTTCTTTTTTCGTGAATGGTCTTTGAACTGTTTTTGTTTTCTATCACTATGTTTAATTGTTTCTTTTTGTTCTTTTGTATAGCCATTGGAAGAGTGATCATCTTCGTCAGGATTAGCGTGGTTATCCATTTCCCTACGATCTTTATCGCGGTTTTTCATCGTTTCTTCTTGGGCATCAGTATGGGAGCGATTGTCATCTTCACTCTGTTTGTCTCCATCATTTGACTTCAAAAAGTCCGAACGCTCTCCATGTTTAATTAAATCAAAAATGGCGCGACCATTGGTTGGTTGGCCATCGGGCAAATAGACGGGAATAATATCAAAGAGCATAAAATAAAAAATATAAAACATAAAGGTGCTCCAAAACATATTGTTAGGTAAAATGCTTGCGGCAAGCATTGAATTGAAGGCAACAGCAATAATTCCGCAAGAAAGAATGGGGGATGCATAGATAACTCCGTGCCAAAATCGCTTTTTAGGATTTAACTCTTCATATTCCATCCAACTAAACATAAAGAAATAACGCCGCACTTCAATTGTCTGTGCAGCAAATAACTTTGGTCCACTGCCTACAATCAATTTTTTGTTTTTTGCACCAAGCAACATAGATGTGAAATAATAACCAGATTCGCGAATGACGGTTACGAGTGGAAGGATAATGAGGGCTGACATAAGTAATTGTAATAGATCTAAAAGTCCGAACACGACGTTTATGCTCCTCTTTAGTTAGTCACAACATTAACATACCCGAAGTACAGCAAGTGAAAACATGAGGCTGAAAAAGTTTTTTTCCCACTATGATTAAACACCTGATTCACGTATTCTATATAAGAGATAAGTTACATGGATTGTGGGAACGATTTCAGTCACAATATAAGAGAGAGAAGGGATCAATGTGAGTGAATCACAAATTAAGGGAAAGAAACGTCTAGGACTCGCATTATTGTTAGGGCTGCTCGCAGCTTTTGGACCATTAACAATTGATATGTACTTACCGAGTTTTCCTGACATTGCAAAAGACTTAGAGACAACACCCTCTCTAGTGCAATTAAGTTTGACAGCTTGTTTGCTTGGTCTAGGTTTTGGTCAGATGGTTGTAGGACCGTTGAGTGATGCGAATGGTCGTAAAAGGCCATTACTCATATCGATTTGTTTGTATGTAGTTGCTTCGTTTGCTTGCGCGCTTGCGCCAAATATTGGCACACTTATTGTGGCAAGGTTTATGCAAGGGTTTACTGCGGCGGCAGGAATTGTTATATCTCGTGCGGTTGTACGTGATTTATTTAACGGGCGTGAGCTAACGAAGTTCTTTTCGCTGTTAATGCTAATTAATGGGTTGGCTCCAATTCTTGCTCCAGTATTTGGTGGTGGAATCCTTCTTATACCTGGTGCAAATTGGAATTGGATTTTTATTGTCCTTACCGTACTTGGAGCTGTGATGGCAGTTGTCGTATTTAGTAAACTAACTGAAACATTACCACCGGAAAAGAGAACACCGAGTACACTGGCTCATACACTCAACACGTTTAAAGATTTATTAAAAGATCGTGTCTTTATGGGATTTGCATTAACACAAGGTTTGATGATGGGTGGGATATTTGCTTATGTTTCCGGTACTCCATTTGTTTATCAAGGCATATACGGAGTTAGTCCACAAACTTTTAGTATTTTATTTGGTGTAAACGGATTAGGTATTATTGTTGGCACGCATCTAGTAGGTAGGTACGCTGGTATTATACCAGAGCGAGTATTTCTAAAGGTCGGCTTAATAACAGCTGTAGTCGCTAGCAGTGTGCTCCTTGTCATGACGATATTACAAGGTCCACTCTTTTCAATTGTTATTCCAGTGTTCTTATTTGTTTCAATGATTGGAATGGTTGGGACAACTTCTTTTTCATTAGCGATGGAAACACAGGCGAAACGTGCTGGAAGTGCGTCGGCGTTGCTTGGATTACTTCCGTTTGTCATAGGTGCGGCGACAGCTCCACTTGTTGGCGTTGCTGGTGAAGGGACTGCTGTTCCAATGGGCTTGATTATTTTCTTAGCAAGCAGCGCGTCATTACTTGCATTTCTTTTACTTGCCAAAGGTGGAAAAGTACAAACTGAACAAGAGTAATAGCATGTGGAATTCATATAAGGTGAATGGGGAACTAAAGCAAGTGATTCTTCGTGCAGGAGTGGAGAAAACATTCTTCATTAGTAGATAATAGTTTAATGCAATTTGGAAGTAATACAAATAGGTCATTAAAACGAATAAAAAATGGAGTAACTCCTTTGGAGGATGAATGAACTGTGACAGAAAAAGAAAAGATGCTTCGAGGCGATCTATACCATCCAGAAGATGAGACGCTTATAGAGGAGCGTCGCTATGCGCGGAATATGATGGTTAAATACAATCAGACTGGGGTCGAAGAGGATGAGCTCCGAAAAGAGATTTTATCTCGTTTACTTGGAGCCTCAACTAAGAACAAATCAATTGAACCACCATTTTTCTGTGATTATGGATATAATATACAAGTTGGTGATAACTTTTTTGCTAACTTTAATTTAACTGTCCTTGATTGCGGGAAAGTGAACATCGGCGACAATGTTTTTATTGGACCAAACGTGAGTTTATATACGCCGATTCATCCTTTACATCCACAAGTGAGAAACACGTATTATGAGTATGCAAAACCAATTACAATTGGTGATAACGTATGGGTTGGAGGCAGTGTAACTGTAAATGGAGGGGTAACAATCGGAGAAAATACAGTGATTGGGTCTGGTAGTGTTGTAACAAAAGACATTCCTGCAAATGTATTTGCGGCAGGTAATCCATGTCGAATCGTTCGACTTATTTCAGAATCTGATTTACATAAAGAAGAGGAAATGCTGGCCCGCGCGCGAAAGCATTAATTTTTCTTTAACGCAAAAACAAGACGGGTGAAAGAACCCGTCTTATGTTATTTGTTGATTCAATTAGTAGTTAGGTTTCATAATTTTTTTTTGAAATATCTCGCAAAAATAGCTTTTCGATAGGTGTCAATTCTCGGTTCAGCTTTTTTTCTAAATCCTTCTTTAAGGAGATAAACAATTTCGCTGGATTATCAAGCATAGATGACCCTCATTTCCATTAAAGCGATGCTATGTGCCTCCTCTTATCTTAACAGATTGCTATAATAATAGAAAGCTTTTAGTACCTTCTTTATACGTTTATTCCATTAGCCATTTCCAAATTTACAGATATAAGGATTTATTGTATGGTTAGCGCTAAGTCATTGAACAGCTAACGAGTAAGCCTAAATAGGGGTGTTAAGACATGTCAAAAAGTAAAAGAGAAAAAGCGGCAGCTCTTGCAGCTGAATTAAAATCAAGCTTCCAGTGCCCTCATTGTGGAGCTCCTGTTTACATAGAGCGTGAGGCAAGTATGATTTGTGAAAATCGACATACATACGATTTTGCAAAACAAGGGTATTTGAATTTGTTAACAAACACAATTTCTAGCCATTATGATGCAGAATTATTTGATGCTAGGCAGAAAATCATCATGGAAAGCAATCTTTTCAATTCTTTGCATGAAGAATTATTAACCAATTTAAAACATCAACATGGCATTTTATTGGATGTTGGCTGTGGAGAAGGCTCTCATTTGGAAAGTTTAATGAAACAAAGTCCAAATTTAAAAGGTGTAGGTCTCGACATCGCAAAGGAAGGAATTGTAAAAGCGGCAAAATCATACGTCAATTCTTTATGGATTGTGGGCGACCTAGCAAAATCACCGTTTACAGAACAAGCAGTAGATGTCATCCTGGCTATTTTGTCTCCATCCAATTATAAGGAGTTTAAACGAATACTTAAACCAGAGGGAACTGTTGTAAAGGTTGTTCCACATGAATACTATTTAAAAGAATTACGTGCGTTCTTTTTTTCGGATGAGAATAAACAATTTTATTCCAATGAACAGACGGTAACGCTATTTAAAGAGCATTTCAGTAATGTTAAAACGACCCGATTAACATATACGAAACGCCTTAGTCAGGAAGAATTGCCTTCCCTTGCACAGATGACACCGCTTGGTTGGTCATCCGATGAGGAGAAACGAAAAGCATTTCTTCAGCAAGAAACGCTAGATGTAACGATTGATTTGGAAATATTAATAGGAAAACAATCTTCTTAACGCGTATGTAATCATCATCTGTGCACAATAAAATTAGAAAAAACATGTTGGGCGTCAATGATTCATTTTGGACCTACTAGCTCTTGCTACATTGCCCGAATATCTCATGAGACAAACCACTTTACCAGAAGAAGCTCAACTGCTTACAAGCACTTTCATTATGTTGGTTGGCATGTTGCTATATTTGTTTATTATTAATAGGAACGAGAGAAAAACAGAGATAAAAGAACATTAATAAAGAAGACGACGAGAGGTTAAATAAAATTCTCGTCGTCTTCTTTATAATAAGGGGTGAAAACTCCAATTTCTAGTCCCGTTTCTTCTTTCACTTCGCGACGAGCGGTTTCTTCCATGCTTTCTCCGAGCTCCATTAATCCACCTGGAAGTCCCCACCCCCCGTCTCGTCGATGCTATAAAAGTAGTTCGTTTTTATCATTAATAATTAAAACAACGGCTCCTGGAAGAATGAGAGGTGTGGTGCCAACTTGTTTTCTCACTGAATGTACATAGTCCAATTTTTATTCTCCTTTCACTTTCTTTTATCAGTTCGAGAGCTGATAAAAAAGATCTTCTTTTATGTTGACAAGAGAAAGATGGAAGGGTACGAAGGAATTTAATTAGTTATTGCGAACATAAATAAAAGATTCGTTATTTGTTGAAACCTGAAAAGAGAGAGCTATAGAGGAGGGGAAGAGTGATCATTCGACAAGCAACCAAAAACGATGTACGCGGTATTGCTAAAGTACACGTCGATAGTTGGCGAACAACATATAAAGGACTGATTGCTCAAAGCATGCTAGATAGTCTTAAATATGAAAAAAGAGAAGAGCTTTGGAGAAAAAACCTTGGCAGGGAAGAAAACATCCTGTATGTGGCAGAAGAAGACAATGGGAACATTATTGGTTTTGCTGATGGTAGTGTCCGGACAAAGGAAAATAGAATAGGAGATCTAACTTCCATTTATTTGTTGCAAGAATGCCAGGGTCTAGGAGTTGGCAAGGAGTTGTTAGAGAGAGTCTTTGCCGAATTAAAAAAACAGGATTGCCAACGAATCTATGTGGAAGTGCTGGAACGGAATAAAGCCAGTACATTTTATGAAGCGTGTGGAGGACAGCTAGAAGAAAGAAAACGAATTAAACTGGCAGGGGATGAATTAGGCTTACTCATCTATAAGTGGGATTTCTCATGAAACGAAATAGGTGTTTATGCTATATACAAGATACTCCTAAGAGGTAATTTGGGGATAGTAAGGAGATAATTAATTCCGCCTGGTCTTTATACGATTTGTAATGAAATGAGCGTTAATTTTCTTCGTTTGATAGTTTTTACGAACGAAGAGAAATAATTCCTTGAGCATTACATGAAACAAATTAGCGTAAGAAAACAGTTAAACAACGGGGGGGGAATTATGACATCGACATCCTATCAAGATTTTTTTGTTAAGTCTTCTTCAACAGTTACACAATTTGCACGCATACATGGCGTCGAATTTCCGGGCATACCAACAATTGTTTTTGAGGCGGGCTTAAATGATGGCGCCGATTCATGGGAGAAAGCAATAATCGAGCCACTAGCATCGTTTACACAAGTTGTTGTTTATGATCGAGCCGGTATAGGGAAGAGTAGCAAAACAGAGAGACCTAGAACAAGCGCAGAAATGGCTTCAGAACTGCATCATACCTTAAAGCATTTGCCGGTTGAACCGCCTTATGTTTTCGTTGGCCATTCGATGGGGGCATTAACGGTGAGGTTGTATGCGTCCTTGTACGAAGAAAATACGGCAGGACTTGTGTTAATCGATGGGACAATGGAAGACTACCGTGAACGTTTTCTAACATCGATGTCAAGTTCATTTCAACAAGCGTATCGGAAACAATTTACGGCAGAATGCAACTATGAAGAGCTTGGAATAAGTATGCAGCAAGTGAAAGCATCACGAAGAAAGCTGAGATTACCAATCGCTGTTTTATCGGCTGGAAAGAAAGCTTATTACGATCAAAAAGCGCAACAACTATGGCATGAACTGCAAAAAGAAACAGGGGAAATATCGGACAACTCTACTTTTATTGTTGCCAAAGATAGTGCTCACTATATCCAGAAGGATGAGCCAGAACTCGTTGTTAAAGCGATTAAAGCAATTGTGTTAGCAGGCGGTGGATATAAATCGAAGCTAAAGACTGTGTATGATGAATTTGCTGATGCTTATGCTAGTGAGTCTGTCAATTTGTATAATGGGCAATATGAACGCCCGGCGATGATGCAGGAGTTACTCGTAGAAGCGCGAGAGAAAAGGGTGTTGGACGCTGGATGTGCTGCGGGGTGGTACACAAATGAATTGTTAAAACTTAATGCTCATGTTAGCGCAATTGACCAATCACCAGAGATGGTAACACGTACAAAGAAATTAGTAGGCAATCTTGCGGATGTGCGGTGTTCTGATCTATCCGAGGGTTTACTTTATAAGGATAATTCGTTTGAATTAATTCTTTCATCTCTGACGCTGCATTACATAAAAGAGTGGAACCCGCTGTTTGCCGAATTTGAGCGTGTTCTGGAACCTGGTGGGAAATTGTTGTTTTCTGTACATCATCCAATGAATGACATCGCTCGCTCGTCGTCTAATCGTTACTTTGAAAAAGAACTTGTTATTGATCGATGGAAAAAAGCGGATAAGTGGTTTGATATGCCATTTTATCGTCGTTCTTTACAAGACATCTTAAATACAACACTTGCTCATTTTCAAATAGAAAAGGTGATCGAGCCAAAGCCTACTTCTCTGTTTAAAGAAGAGGATGCAGCAGGTTATGCTCGTTTAATGGCACAACCAAGCTTTCTTATTGTAAAAGCAATTAAACAAGAGAGAAATGTTTAACAAAAGGTATACAAAATTTGCTTTTGTTGGTGATTTACTGTGATGAGTGACCAATGCTAGAAAAACGAGAGTATAGTAAAGTGTTCTGACCCAAAAGATGGCGAAGCAGAGAAACGTGGAGCACATGAAGAAAAGTTTTGGGGCTTGATCTCAAAGCAGAGTATTGTGAAATGTGCGGTCAGACACACTCGCATAAAGCATGATAGTGGTCATAAACAAAAAGGCATTCATGGCTTCTCCTTTATTAAGTCCTCGTTGTGCACGCCTCCACAGCGATTCATTTAAAATATAATCAAGTATAAAGATCGTTTTTTCAAGTTACTGCCTCCCATATATGTGATGAGCTGTTTCCCCTGTAAGATAAATTGATATTATTAGAAGCATTCATAGGTATTTTAAACTCAGCTTGCTCAGTATTCTCAAGTTCTACCGTCACATGATAGGTCGTTTGAATACGTGAGGATGATCCGATTTTCTTCTTTTGCCCTTCAGTCGAACGCCCTTTTGCGTTCACGTACTTGCTAACGATTTTACCCTGCTCTTTTTCTACTGGCTTTTTATTGTTGGCCAGCCATTGCCATATATTTGGGAGAAGTGAATAGAGGATAAAACCAATAATTAAAAGAGCAATCAATGGAACAACCCAAGCAAATATATTTTGAAAGAATGCTGCCGTTGCTAAAACAAAATGATTAAGAAAAGCCATTAGTAAATCCTCCCTTCTGACAAGATGATGTAGGGCTGACGTTGATTAGTCTTATTACGCCCTTATATTTTCCTTACCCATCTTCTGGTTTTGGGAAATTTTTTCCTATAAAGGGAGGATCTTATTAGCGATCTTGCTTTGATGATATCCCATAAAATAATATATTCATGATTTCCTCAGTCAGCGGAAGGATTTTAGCATTGACATCTTCTTTCTGCATATATTCCTTCATCATATGGAAATAAAACAAAATCGCTTCGTTAGACACTTGTGGATCTACATAACCATTTTCTCTGCCTTCATTAAAAAGCTCAATTAACATTGGAATTGCATGTCGCTGATAATAATCATCGATAAACGACGTATTATTTGCATATTCTTTCATAAAGTACAGGTAAAAATCTTCGTGTATGTTCTCACTGACAGCAGTTTTATTAAATATCAGCTGTCTAATTTTATCAGGAAAAGGCATGTCGCTTAAAAATACTTTCTCTGCCTTTTGAAAGGATTCGTTGAAAAAAAATATGATCACCTCGTGAACAAGGTTTTCCTTACTATCAAAATAATTATAAATCGTCACCTGAGAAACCTTGGCTTTGCGGGCGATTTCAGCGATAGAGACATTCTGAACACCTTTTGCCATAAATAAATTCAATGAGGTCTGAATAATTTTTCCTTTTTTCATTTCCTTGCGGCGCTGAAATCCATCCATGCTACTTTCACCTCCTTCTTACAGTTTAATCAAAGTTATGAAATTTAACAATTATTTCGGTTCAAAACCTATTGCAAAAAACGGTATTTATATATATTATGAAATATGAAAGAGTGTACATTTCAAATCTTCTTTCATAGGGGGCGGTATCATGAGTCTGTTAACAATTAATAACCTCACAAAAAAATTTGGTAAATTCACAGCGTTAGATGGCGTGAATTTCGAAGTAAATGAAGGTGAAATATTTGGCTTCATCGGTCCGAATGGGGCTGGAAAATCAACCACCATCCGCGTGTTACTAGGAATTTTAAAAGCGACAAAAGGTAACGTCACATTATTCGGTAAGGACGCATGGCAGGATGCTGTGGACATTCATAAACGTATTGCTTACGTCCCAGGGGATGTTAATTTGTGGCCAAACCTGACTGGTGGCGAGGTTATTGACCTGTTTGTAAAATTAAGAGGCACCAATCACGAGAGTAAGCGGGAAGCTTTAATTGAGAAATTCAATCTCGATCCAACGAAAAAATGCCGCACCTATTCCAAAGGAAACCGACAAAAAGTCGCACTGATCGCCGCTTTCTCTTCGGAAGCGGATCTTTATATATTAGACGAACCAACCTCAGGCTTAGATCCTTTAATGGAGCAGGTTTTTCAAGAATGTGTATTGGAGGTCAAACAACAGGGTAAGAGTGTCCTTCTTTCCAGCCACATTTTATCCGAGGTTGAAAAGCTCTGTGATAGAGTTGGAATTATTCGCCAAGGAAAAATCATAGAAACAGGTTCTTTAAAAGAGCTTCGTCATTTAACGCGGACACACGTCCTTCTAGAAACAAAAGAGTTAGTCACCGATCTATCAGAGCTAAAAGGCGTCCATGACATTCTTGAAAAAGGCACGGAGCTTTCCTTCCAGGTCGATACTGATGAAATGGACCGAGTGATCCGGCACACTAGCCAATTTGGCATTCAAAAACTCGAATGTGCCCCTCTTGCGTTAGAGGACTTATTTCTGCGTCATTATGAGGACACAGAAAAGACTTCTTCTACAGAGGCGGGAGGTGACCTGTAATGGCCGATCAAACGCTTGCCAAAACTGGTCAGCTTTCGCGATTTATTATTCGACTGGATCGGGTTCGGGTGTTATTATGGCTCGTTGGATTGACTTTTTTCACCTTAATTGTCCCACCTGCATTTGAAGGGCTTTATAGCTCGCAACAGGAAAGAGACGTGATGGCCGAAACAATGGCCAATCCTGCGATGACCGCGATGGTTGGCACAGGCGATTTAGAGAATTACACTATTGGAGCGATGACAGCTCATCAAATGCTCCTCCTTACTGCCGTCGTAGCGGGGTTAATGAGCATCTTGCTTGTGACTCGCCATACGAGAGGGGACGAGGAAGATGGACGTATTGAATTGCTCAGATCCTTACCAGTGGGCAGGCTCTCTTATCTCAATGCTACGCTAGTCGTCTTGGCAGGTACGAGTATTGCGCTAGCGCTAATTAACGGGGCAGGGCTGTATGCTCTTGGCATTGACACTATGGACTTACAAGGTTCCCTTCTCTACGGTGCTGCTTTAGGTGGTACGAGTTTATTTTTCGCAGGTGTCACTGCTATTTTTGCTCAGCTGGCAGAAAGCGCTAGAGGTACGTTAGGTCTTTCCGTAGCTGCCTTACTTTTTTTCTATTTAGTACGAGCTATTGGAGATGTCAGCCATGAAGCCCTCTCCTGGGCATCACCATTAGGATGGGTGTCCAAAGCAGACGTCTATTCCGCCAATAATTGGGGGCCGATTGTACTTCTTGTCATTGCTTCGATCTTATTATTCCTCATCGCAAATTATTTAAATGCGATTCGTGATCTGGAAAGTGGCTTTCTTCCCTCAAAGCCAGGGAAAAAATATGCGTCACGCTTTTTGCAAAGCCCGCTTGGTCTCACATTAAGATTGCAAAGGACGGGGATCATCGCCTGGGCTGCAGGGCTGTTTATCCTCGGCGCTTCATACGGATCTGTCTTAGGTGACTTAGAATCCTTTTTTACGGGGAACGATTTAATGGAGCAAATGCTTGTACAAGGGGAAGGGCTCACGCTAACAGAATCGTTTCTGCCTATGTTAATGATCGTTATTTCTCTCATTGCGACCATTCCCTCGTTGATGGCAGTCAATAAATTACGTGGCGAGGAAAAAAAAGAACGGCTCGATCAATTATTAGGCAGAGCCGTTTCCAGAACACAACTTATTGGGGGATTTATAGCGGTCTCCATCGTTAATGGGTTTATCATGCTCTCTCTTGCCGCTCTTGGTTTTTGGTCTGCAGCGGCTGCCGTCATGGATGAGCCACTTAGTTTCGGAGTCGCTTATGGTGCTCTGCTGTCTTATTACCCTGCGATGTTAGTGATGATTGGACTATCCGTCGCATTCATTGGAGTGTTACCAAAGTTAACGTCACTCGTATGGGCTTATGTCTTCTACTCATTTATTGTTCTTTATCTGGGCGGCATCTTCCAATTTGATGAGTGGATCGGGCAATTATCCCCATTCGGTCATGTTCCGCAATTCCCTGTAGAGGACCTCACAGTTCTACCATTAGCGCTATTAACCATAACTGCTGCTGTACTTATGACCATTGGTGTGGCAGGGTTTAATAAACGAGACATTCAGTAAGAAAAGCGGCGTAGCCGTCTTTTATTAAAAATAGCGTCAGCTTTCGCCGCTTCTTTATACAGACTCTGAATAAACTATATTAATATATATAAAAGCAGAAGGAGAGAGAGGGTAGCTCAAAGTCTTTGTCAGTGCCTTTGGAGTGACTGCTAATATTTCTTATCTCCGGTTCTTGTACTCTTACCACGGGTCCCACGGTAAGAGTATGTCTTATTTTAGACCAAGTCTGACCATTCCTAATGTCACTTTACTTGCCTTTCTTTGAAGTAAATAGAGAACCCAAAAAATATCGATAGAAGAAGTGATAATGTGTAGAGTCTTAAAACAACTGGTCATTACAGCTGCCACCCGATTAAAATCCCATAGAGAAAAGACTCTTTCAGATCATTAATTTCTATATTGAGAAATCAAATTTCAACCCTATAATTAGTACTAGCATACATTTAGCAACAACTAAAGCAAACAAAAACGCCACTAACAAGGAACAAAATTCTTCATCAACCCCTGTGTGCGGATATCGACAATCATCACCCTATAAAAATTATTCCCCTACATCTCTCATAAATTTAAATACACACTATCAAGATCATCTTGCGTCATACCTATATAGGCTAACGTAACGCTTGGTGCTGAATGATTGAACAATTTTTGAAGAATTGAGAGGTCCACTCCCGATTGATACGCATGATAACCAAATGTTTTTCGTAATGTATGAGTCCCAATTCTTTAATCACTAATGCGTAGTCCGGAATTAATTCCTACATTTCTAAACGAAATAATTTTTTATTTTTGTATTTATTTTTAACTTACGTGATATAATGCTCTATACTTAGGGAATTTAATTACCGAATGTGAACGCAGAAAAATGAAAAGAGGTAGTCTGTTGTCTTCTTTGATTAATAAAAAAATCCTTAAAATAATAGTTATTACTATAGCTTTAGTGATTGCAGCCTATTTAATTTTGCCTGTTTCTTATCCGCTATTAGTAGCTTTTCTTGTCGCATTATTATTAGCGCCTATAGTGAGATGGTTTAAAAAAACTCTAAATATAAAAAGAGAATTAGCAGTCACTATTGTATTTATAATGTTTATATTATTAATAATTTTAATTTCTTATTTAATAGTTACTCAATTGATATATCAAGGTGTTCAATTCATTGAAAATTCACCGATTTATATTATGGATATAACTGAAGGATGGGACTCTTTCATACAAAATATCGAATCGGCATTCTCTGATTTACCTGACGCTATAATTTCAACGATAAATGAACAAATTATTGTCTTTTTAAATGAATTGAGATCTAATGCTAATCAGGTTGATATTATCTCGACAATAACAGCGGGGGTAGCTAAGATACCTGGTTACTTCGTTTCTTTTATTGTATTTATTATTGCTTTATTCTTGTTTATGATTGAAATGCCTAAACTTCGGCATTCGTTTTATAATAAATTTACAGAAGAGACAAGCAATCGATTGCAAATTATGATCAAACGATTTTCAAATGCAATTTTTGGTTTTCTGAAAGCACAATTTATTGTTAGTGTTCCAATATTTTTAATATCATTAATTGGATTATTTATTATCACACCAGATGTTGCTCTGACTATGGCTCTCGTCATATGGATAATAGACTTTATACCGTTCATTGGCTCAATCGTTATTTTATCTCCTTGGGCTATTTATCTTATGCTGGTTGGGGACACAGATACAGGAATAAAGCTTTTGATTCTTGCGGGTGTTCTTCTTATTATAAGAAGAACAGTAGAACCCAAAGTCATGGGAAAACAAATCGGTTTATCGCCACTATTAACTTTAATTTCTATGTATCTAGGAGCTCAATTCTTTGGTCTAATAGGATTAATAATAGGTCCTTTATCAATCATTGCATTCACTTCTGCAAAAGAAGCTGGAGTAATAAATGGGAAGAAAATATAAACTGAAGTTAAAGATATTAACGAAAGAGTGCCTTTAAATTGTTTAAAAGATAGTGATCAATTATGTGGTATGATAAAATATTCGTTAATTGGAGCTTGGAATCATTCCAATTTCTTTTCGTAATCATTTTTAATTTAAACTAAAACAGATGTAAGATTGAAAAGTTTTATATAGCTGAAAGAGGTTAATATAATCATATCTACCATTAAATAAAATACTTCCCTCCCAGAGGTAAACGGAAGTTTTCTTAATACGCATCATTTTCAACAAGTTATTGTTTATCTCGCTCCTAAGCTTATTGGTGGAAAAGATAGCCCCAGCTTTGGACAAGGGGTAGAAAAGATAAGTAAAGCAGTACCATTGAAAATAGAAAGTGTGCAAAAGGTAGGAGACGATATAAAAGTAATAACTATACCTGATATACAATTACCTTGTAACTCTTGTCAAACATGTAAAAATAAGGTTAGTAATTATTAGAGTTTTAGCATAAGTGAATTATAGAGAAAGCGAGAGCACCGCTAAAACAAGGCAAAATCCAAATGGATTTTGCCTTGTTTCATTTAAGTTAATGTATAAGAAATAACGAAGTGGAGTACTGCTGTGGTGTTACTCTCGTTGCTGTAAATATGAGTACGGTCACCTTTAAAACGAATCGAATCATATTCATTTAAGTGATAGACAACCCCATCGACTTCAATTGATAGCGTGCCGGACATAACGGTAACCGACTCAGTTACTCCAGGACGATGGGCCTCAGCGGTATACGTCGAATTGGCTTGTAAATAACCGCGGTAGCATTCAGCTAATCGATGAAATTGAAACAAAGGTTCCGCAATAAATACACTGTCTGCACTTGCCATCTTAACTGATTCAGTTGTACGAGCAATGTCTACCTCGGCATCTACGGAAAGTAGCTCAGTAATTGGTAAACCTAGTCCATTGGATAGTTTCCAAATAACGGATAATGTGGGGTTTGCCTCTCCCTTTTCAATTTTAATTAATGTAAGTTTGCTAATGCCGACTTGTTTTGCGAGTGCGTCCATGCTTAATCCTTTGCTTGTTCGTAACTCACGCAAATTGGCGCCTATACGCTTTCCAGCTTCGCTTTCTTCCCAATTAATTTCGTTTTTCATAACATACTCCTTTTTTATATGTTATATTATAATATACCTAAAGGTTAATTATAATATAATGGTAAGGGGGATTATAATGAACACACACTTTTCTGCTATAAAATTGGCGATTATTTCTGCAGCCCCAATTGCTTTTGCAATTGCTACGTACGGTTTGTCATATGGTGTCTTGTCGCTTCAAGCGGGTTTCTCGCTTCTTGAAACAGTAGGCATGTCTATATTTGTTTTCTCTGGTTCTGTACAGCTTGCCGCCGTCGGAATGGTACAAAGTGGTGCCAGCTTAACAGCAATTATTATTGCTTCGATGTTATTGAATGTGCGTAATCTTCTATATGGTGCAGCTCTTTCAAGCACATTAATGTCTGCTGGTAAAGCGCGGTGGATTCTTGCTTTTGGCGTATCTGATGAACCGTTTGTTCTTGCTAGTACGCGCGCTAAATCGCATGGACCAGATCCTCTTTATTTCGCTAGTGTGTTTATTCTTTTTTATGTATCGTGGATCCTCGCTTCATTTATTGGCGCGCTTTTCGGTGACCGGATTAATCCTTTAGAGTGGGGACTGGATTTGGCTTTTCCCGTCACTTTCACAGCTTTGTTAATTCCTAGTTTAAAAGGAAAGCCGGCATGGGCAACTGTTATCTTTGCATGTGCAATTGTAAGTTGGTTTGATTATGCCATGCCAGGCAATGAGTTGTCGATTATAGTTGCTGGAATCGTAGCACCGCTCGTTGGGGTGTACGTGCAAAATAGGAGGAATAAAAATTGAATTGGGTATTGATAGCAGCTCTAGCAATTGGAACATATGCCTCTCGTGTGATCGGTGTCGAGGTAATGGCTAACAAAGAAATGGGCAATACAGCAAAAGTATATTTTTCGTTTGTACCTCTAGGCATTATTACAGCATTAGTAGTAAAGCAAGTTACCGTTCAAGTAGATAGTGGACTCACTATTTCATGGCCAATGGTGTTCGCTTGTTTAGTAACGGGAGTGGCAATAAAACTAAATAAGTCATTTCTCTTCGCTGTTATTAGCGGATTTGCAGCGGGTATGATTATTCGCTTGCTGAGTGGTTGATAAAGAAGCTAAAGGACTAAAAAAGAGATAATTGTTTATATTTTGATCAATTTGACGGGTAAGTTCAAATTATGCTAATGTGAAAACGTTATCATATAAGTGATTTCTTTGACAATGAAAGGTTTTTGACAAAAGAAAACAATTCATTTTAGGAGGGTGTTATGCGGCGAATCGTTCCTTTAAGTATTGCTACTTGCTTGTTCGTTACGGCTAGTTGTAGTGAAAATGATGATCAAACAACAAATGGTCCAGCAGGAGACATTACCGTTTGGGCTTGGAATTTAGAAGCGGATTATTTAATTGATATTGTGCCTGCATTTGAAGATTTATACCCTGATATTTCTGTTCATGTAATGAAGTTAAGTGGAGACCAAGTGTACCAACGATTAACGACGGGTTTGGCAGCTGGTGTAGAAAGTCAATTACCAGACCTAGTTCAAGTAGAGAACCAGCGGATTGATTTATATATGGATAATTTCCAAGAAAGTTTTGTTAATCTATCGGAAATGGGTTTTGATGAACACCGTGATAAATTTGTTGAAGGGAAAATTGCCCCTTTGATTAATGACGATGATGGAATCATGGCTTTTCCAAGAGATACGGGACCGATGGCAGTCTTTTATCGTGCAGATTTGTTTGAAGAAGCAGGTATCAACCCTGAAGATATTGTGACATGGGATGATTATATTCAAGCCGGAGAACAAATGCGCGAGGAAACAGGAACACTAATGACAGGTATCCAGCTCAATGGAGATACACAATTTTACCGAGCGATGCTCCAGCAACATGAATTATTTTATTTTGATTTAGACGGAGAAGTGACTGCTAGTACAGAAGCAGCACATCGTTCAATGGAAAAGTTGAAAAAAATGAACGATGCAGGTATTTTGCTTCATGCAGCAACTGGAGAAGAGGTTAATGCAGCTATTAAAAATGATGCTGTTGCGTCTGTGATCAGCGGTTCATGGCAAAAAGGGATTATCGAAGACCAAATGCCTGAACAAGAAGGATTATGGCGTGTAATGAAACTTCCGACTTTCGAAGAAGGTGGTTTAACTGCTGCAAATGACGGTGGCTCAAATTTAGCCATTACATCTGTTTCTAGCAACCAAGAAGCAGCTTATTTATTTGGTGAGTTTGCTTCAGTGAATGTTGACAATCAAGTTCATGGTGCGCTAGCGTATGGTGCATATCCTGCTCTAATTGAAGCAATTGACCGTCCAGAATTTGAAGAAGGTGTAGAGTTTTTCGGTGGTCAAGAGATTTTTGGAATATTCGGCGAAGAAGCAATCGACTTACCTATTGTCAACTTTACTGATGATTATTTGCGGGCACAAAATAACTTTAATGATGCTATTGGTCGAGTCATTTTGCAAGATGTGCCTGTTAACGATGCACTAGAAACAGCTGCCAATCGTCTTGAGGCAGCGACAGGGCGGGGGTCGAGTAATGAGTAATCCAGCGTTACAAGAGAAAACGAAACCGTTTAAAAAAGGGAGAAAAGGTCCAAAGAGTCAGGTTGGAATGGCTCCTTATGTATTCATTGCTCCCGCAATTATTTTATTCCTGTTGTTTACCGGGTATCCGATTGTGTATTCACTTGTTTTAAGTTTTACAACAAACGAAGCCGGAGTAAATGTTTTCGCTGCTTTTGAGAATTACCTTCGCTTATTTCAAGATAGTTTGTTTTATGAAGCGCTGTTTAATACGTTCATTATCCTGATTGTTCAAGTACCAATTATGACAATGATGGCGGTTATTCTCGCGAATGTGTTACATAGTGGGATTCACCGTTTCAAAGGGGTGCTTCGAGTTGCTTTTTTCACTCCCACAGTTACCTCACTTGTCGCAGCTGCGATCATTTTTTTATTAATTTTAAATCAGGATTTCGGAATTATGAACTATATGCTAACAAGTTTTGGAATTGAACGAATCCCCTGGCTAAATGATCCATTTTGGGCAAAAGTATCTTTAATCATGGTGACGATTTGGCGTTGGACTGGTTACAATATGATCATTATATTGGCTGGTTTGCAAGTAATCCCTAAAGACTTATACGAAGCTGCTAGCATTGATGGTGCTGGTCCACTTAAAAAATTCTTCTCCATTACGTTGCCTCAATTAAAACCGGTACTTTTGTTTGCCGTTGTCATGTCAACGATTGGCACATTCCAATTGTTTGATGAAGCTTTTAATCTGACTGGCGGGGGTCCAATAAATGCAACAACGACTGTTACGCTGTATTTGTATGAAAACGGATTTGAATATTTTGATTTTGGATACGCATCAGCTATAGCGTATGTGGTAGTAGTCATTATTGCCATACTGTCTTTTATCCAGTTCAAAGTGGCAGGTGATCGAGAATGAAGCTAGTTGGAAAACTTTTAAAGTATATTGTTATTGCAATTGGTCTTTTTATTACCCTTGGTCCCTTTTATTGGATGGTTGTAGGAGCAACGAACTCATCAGGTTCCTTATTGTCTGTCCCACCTAATTTAATTCCTGGTAATCAGTTGCTTGTGAATTTTCGTAATCTCGTTGATAATATTGATATTTTCCAAGCACTTTGGAACTCGACAATCATTACAGTTACGTTTACTCTTGTCGCTGGTTTAATTAGCGCAGCAGCGGGCTATGCGTTTGCAAAATATAAATTTAAAGGTAGAGATCCTCTGTTTGCGATGTTGTTAGTATCAATGATGATTCCTTATCAAGCATTAATTATTCCCCAATTTGAATTATTTGCTAACTTTGGTATTTTGAATTCGTATAGTGCGATCATTCTGCCTCAGCTTGCGTACCCATTTGCTATTTTTTTAATGAGGCAAAGTATGAAATCGATACCTAATTCAATCATGGAGTCAGCACGAATTGACGGTTGTGGAGAATATCGGATGTTTTTCCAAATCTCTCTTCCAATGATGCTCCCAGCGATCGGTGCCGTGTCGATTTTTTTATTTACACATCAATGGAATAACTTTTTATGGCCGCTCGTAGCAATTGTGACCGAAGATATGTATACATTGCCAATCGTTCTTTCCATTCTTGGTGGACAAGACAATCTTGATTACGGTCAGCTAATGCTCGCTGCAACAATTTCTGTATTGCCGATTTTTATTATGTTTTTGTTTTTACAACGCTATTTTATTGCTGGAATTGCTAGTGGGGCAGTAAAAGAATAATGAGTGCACTACTTTTTTCATTTCCTATGGAAAGCAATTGGTGGTGTTTCGTGCCGCTTTTGCTTTAAAGTAGTATGAAGAACAGCCTTGGTTTTAATTAAACCAAGGCTGTTGAAAAAGAGGAGTGGGACAAGTGGCAGCAAAGATTAAGAAACCGGTTCTACCAGTTGAGTTACAACTAACGACACTTACAGATTATATGGCTGAAGAGGAACCGTTTATCCTAAATGCACAAATAAAGAGTGAAGAACAAGCCGGATTACAGGTGGATAAGCTTATTGTCTCAAAGTCTCGTTTTGAGCACGTTATCCTTGTAAACGCAATGCTTGAGCGTGCTGATTTAACAGATGTCGTGTTTGAAAACTGCGATTTATCAAATGTTTCTTTTAATGAGGCGGTTATTCACCGTGTTTCTTTTAAAGGATGCAAGTTAACTGGAGCCGACTTCTCAAAGGCTCATTTAGGGAATGTCACGTTTGAAAATTGTTTAGTAAATTTAAGTGATTTTGTTGAGGCGCGTTTAAAAACAGTTGCTTTTAGAAAATCTTCGCTTGTTAGCGCAAATTTTTCAGATTGTCTCCTGAAGTCAATTGAATTAATTGAATGTGAAATTGACGATATTCAGTTTGCACAAACGGAGCTGAAAGGTCTTGATATTAGTACGTGCACATACAACCGTCTCCATACAGCGCTAACACAAATCGATGGCTTAATTGTTTCAAAGGAACAAGCTATTGGCTTTGCTAAATTGTTAGGGGTGCAAATTAAAGAGTAATCTTTAATTAGGGAATAAATAAAGTTGAATGGTTTTGGCGACTCGTTGTGAAAAAAGAAAAGGAACGGCGCCAACTGTTCCCGTACGTCCGTTATGCCAATACCGGTGTTGAATATCTGGAATGGAAGTGGGTTCCCGTTCGAGATGTACATGGATTTTTTTATCATGCAAGTGTTGCTTTGCTTTACGCATATCAGCGGTTAGCTTTAATAGGGATTTCTGCACACCATCCGCGTAAACATCTGAATATTTAATGTCTGTAATCCCTTTGTTGAAACGTGTAAGATCTCGTTCTAATATTTGTCTTGCATAGACTAGATAAAGGTAGTCTAAAACAAGCAGCTTTGTCTGATCCGTTTTTGGCGTGTAGGAAATGCCAAATAATTGTCGAACATCGTCATCGCTTAATTCCATTATGAACCTCTCTTATCAGAACGTTTGTTTGTATTATATGCTCATTTGTAAAAAGGATTCAATGTGCAAAATTTGGATATTAGAAGGGATCATGTGAGAGTATATGTGAAATGGCAATTAGTTGTTCAATCGAAGAGGTAAGGCATGGTACACTAGTTAAGTGACTTGATTATTTTTGTGGAGGGGTATAATGGGGAAACGATTATTATTATTTTTAGCAACAAACATTCTTGTTATGACAACCATCTTGATTGTGTGGACGTTAATTGTTCAATTTACTGGAATGGATGGTTCATTTATTGCGAGTGATGGTTCAATTCAATTTGGCGTTGTCATGCTGTTTAGCTTGCTTGTAGGTTTTACAGGTTCATTTATTTCACTTGGTATGTCACGTTGGATTGCTAAAAAGATGATGCGTGTTAACGTACTTGATCCTGATGGCTCGCTTAATCGGGAAGAGAAAGCGATTGTTGAAAAAGTACATCGCTTATCTCGTGCTGCTGGTCTGACACATATGCCAGAGGTAGGAATTTATCAGTCGGCGGAAGTAAACGCATTTGCAACAGGTCCTTCGAAAAAACGTTCGCTTGTAGCAGTATCATCAGGGTTGCTTGATTCAATGGATGACAATGCGGTTGAAGGCGTTATTGCTCACGAAGTGGCACACGTAGCCAATGGAGACATGGTAACAATGACGCTTTTGCAAGGGATTGTTAATACATTTGTTGTATTCTTCTCTCGTGTTCTTTCAATTGTTTTATCGCGTTTTGTACGTCCAGAACTCCAATTTATCGTTCAGTTTGCGTCAATGATTATCTTGCAGATTTTATTCTCTATTTTAGGAAGTTTTGTTATTAGTGCTTACTCGCGTCACCGTGAGTATCATGCTGATAGAGGTGGAGCCGATCTAGCAGGGAACGACAAAATGATTCATGCTTTACGCTCGCTGCAACAGTATGTGAATCGAGCGAAAGCGAATGACCATACGGATGATACAGCTGTGCAAACGATGAAGATTAGTGGAAATAGCTCAATGATGAAACTTATGTCAACTCATCCTGATTTAAGTGATCGTATTGCTCGTTTAGAACAACGATAAAATAAAAAGAACCGGCTCCTGCTGGTTCTTTTTTGTCGAGAAAAGACGACGACATGGCTGGTGGGTGTTAGCAGACCGCTAGTCTGTTATTTCTTTCAAAAAAACTACGAAATTCAGTTATGGTATTATATTCCCAGCCGCTGCATACAACTCATACCATTCTTCTCTCGTTAATGGAATGTTGGAACCTGCACTCGCTTCTTTTATACGACCAAGATTGGTTGTACCAATCACAACTTGAATGTTTGCAGGATGGCGTGTAATCCAAGCGGTAGCGATTGTTGTCGGAGTAACGCCGTATTTGTCTGCAAGGCGTGTAAGCACAGTATTTAGCTGGGGAAATTTATCCGTATTGCCAACAAACGGGCCATCAAAAAAGCCACTTTGGAACGGAGACCAAGCTTGAAGGGTAATGTCGTTTAAACGGCAATACTCTAGCGTACTGCTATCACGGTTAATCGAGCTATCTGTATTCATATTTAAAGTGATCCCAGAATCGATGAGTGGAGTATGAGCGACACTGAATTGCACTTGGTTAACGACAAGTTTTTGGTCTATTTCACGTTGTAGTAATTCAATTTGCATTGGATTATGGTTAGAAACACCAAAGTTACGGACTTTACCACTATCTTTAAGTATAGTAAAGGCTTCTGCAACTTCAGACGGCTCCATAAGTGGATCGGGCCGATGAAGTAATAAGATATCTAAATAATCCGTTTGCAAACGTTTTAAAATTCCATCAACGGACGACAATATATGTTCTTTTGAAAAATCAAAGAACCCTGTCGCACCTTTTCGAATCCCACATTTGCTTTGAATAACCATCTTTTCACGAATTGAAGGATTCATAGAAATTGCTTCTGCGAAGAGTGACTCACATTCGCCTTTACCATAAATGTCAGCATGATCAAAAACATTAATACCCTCTTCTTGTGCCGTATGAATTAATTTCTCAATGTCAGTTATAGATAATTGATTAATACGCATTAAACCCATTACAATATTCGACACGTTTAAATCAGTATGAGGCATTTGATTATATTTCACTAGCAATTCCCCCTTTTCGTCAGTTTACTAAATAGACTAGGGGATTGTATAGCAAGAGGGTCCATTTTAATAAATAGGATCGATCTTACTCGCCAGTAATGCCAGTTGCAATTGATTCAGCAACAGTTTGGAGATACTGATCATCATGGAGCCGTGCGGCATCTGATTCATTTGTTACAAAACCAGCCTCAACTAAAATAGCAGGCATCGAAGTATGTCGAAGAACGTAAAATGTCTCTTCAAACACGCCTCGATTGCGTCGGTCGGTTTGATTAATCAACTGTTCTTGCACAGCGGCTGCCATGGATTTCCCATTTAGACTGCCAGGATAATAAAACGTCTCAATTCCATTTGCTTTTGGATCAGAAAAACCATTTGCATGGAAGCTTACAAATTGATCTGCTTGCCATGTTTCTGCAATAGCAACACGTTCTTCCAATTCTAAAAAGCGGTCGTCTTCTCGCGTTAATTTAACTTTAAATCCTCTCTCTTCTAATAAGGTTTGTGTCCGCTTCGCAATTTCTAATACAACATGCTTTTCGAACAAGCCGTTCCCGACAGCACCACTGTCAATTCCTCCATGCCCTGGATCAAGAATAATGCGATTGCCAGTTGGAGCAATACCTGGAGCTCCATCGTCAATCGGAGTATGTTCATGAGTTGTTACATAGTCGAGGCTCACAAAACCACTTCCGTCTGTCAATTCGCCCCATCCGTCTTCATGGTCTATATATTCAACAACATCTCCAGGAAATTTAGAACCGACAATATCGGACCACGTTCCTGGCGCGCTACGAATGTTTAAAGATGATTGTGTATCGACTTCACCTTGTTCAATTGTTTCTGCAACTGCATTTCCGGCTATGGAAAAAAGTGCAATTGTCATAGTTAATAAAAATGAGATTAAGAGTTTATTTGAATTCATAGTTGCTCCTCCTCTAACATGCTTGTGTTAGAAGTCTCGCCAAACTAGTAATCTCTTAAACAAGAAAAAGTAAAAAATATTTGATAGCTTCAATGTTGCCTATTAGTTGCACCACCGGTATTAATCAATAAATCGAAGTAAATCACCTAACAAAAATTCATCAGAGAGGTTGAGTTGTTCTCGGACTAGTTCTTGATCCACTGCACAACTTGCATCATCAACAATGTTGCCGGAGGAACGCTCAATACATGAATGGTCAGCGTAAACATACTCATGTGAAACAAAGCGGCCATCTCTGAAAATAACAGGTACTTCGGCTGAGCGGGTAAACAAATCATGGCTAAATGTTAAATTGTCCTCTGTTGAAAGTCCAAGTAAATGAAGCAAAGTCGAATGAATATCAATTTGACCACCTTCTGTTTTAATGGTTTGCCCCGTTTGTCCAGGAATATGGATAATCAGTGGGATCTTTTGCAAATCAATATGAGACAAAGTGGTTTCTTCTTGATTTAGAAGATTGTGTACACCATTTTCGTACTGCCGCGAAATACCATAATGATCTCCGTAAAGGACAAACATTGTATTTTCATAAAGTCCCTCTTCTTTTAGTCGAGAAACAAACTGTTCGACCGCGGCATCTTGATAGCGAACGGTTGTTAAATAACGGTCAACAACACCTACTCCTGTATTTCCAGGTTCTATTAGTTGATCTTCTTCATCTAATAGAAACGGAAAATGATTTGTTAGTGTAATAAACTTAGCCATAAAAGGTTGTTCTATCTTTTGCAAAAGAGGGATTGATTGCTCAAAAAACGGTTTGTCTTTTAAGCCATAATTAACACTGAGTTCATCAGATATATCGTAATACTCTTTTGAGAAGAAGTGATGGTAGCCAAGGGCATCATACATTAGTTCTCGGTTCCAAAAGGTAGCATCGTTTGCATGAAAAACCGCTGATGTATAGCTCTTGCTCTCTAGTAAGCTTGGAATTGATTTATACGTATTTGTGTAACGCCTTACAAACGCAGATCCACTTGATAATGGGTAGAAACCCGTGTCGAGCATAAATTCCATATCTGATGATTTCCCCTGTGCAGTTTGGTCATAAATATTAGGAAAATAGAAGCTCTCTTTAATAAATTCATTTAGAAAAGGAGTCAGCTCTTCTCCGTCAATTGTTTTATTTATAACAAATTGCTGTGTTGACTCTAAACTAATTAAAATGACATTCTTTCCGGCTGCCATACCAAATACCTCTCGATCAGGTGCAGATGGCTCTTCCATACCTGCCGTGACTTCGGAGGCGATGGATTGATTGGCAAACATTTCTTTTGCGGGTGCTCGTACTGAATGGACTAAATTAACTACTTGGTAATTATATATACCTATAGAAGAGACAAGTTGGTCTCTAGCATAATCCGTATGCAGTAAGTACGGATTTTGCAGGTGGCTAATACCGAGTGAAGCAACGAATAAAGAGGTTGCTGTTATTCCGTACACTTTTCTTTTGGGCCGCTTAATGGAGATGCGCTGTTTCTTGGCATCAACGAGAAACCATGTGAAAAGCAAGACATCGATTATGAGAAGTAAGTCATACGGTGAGAACAATTCTACTGTACTTGATCCAAGCCCACCGACGTTACTAAATTGCATAAAAACAGAGGCCGTTAAAAAATCGATGTAGAAACGGTAATAAAGTAAGTTGCCGATCAATAATGCAGTACAAAGAACATAAACAACTAAAAAAACAAGGGGACGAACATTTCTACTAAAAAAGAAACTACAACCTAGAAGTAGTAAGATACTACCTAGTGGCGCGAGGAGTAGTAGGAAATAATCAGTTACCGTTTGAAATGGGAGTGAAAATCCTACTAAGCTAACAACGATTGTTTTGAATGTTAACAAGAAAACACCAAGAAAGAGTAAGTGTTTTGATAAAAAAGTTTTGATTGCATTCATAAAAGAGCGGCCTTCTCTCTGCACAATTGTTTATAATAGTTAGTCATATAGCGAACCGATTTTAAGACGTTTCGTTCATCCATTTCACCCATTAATGCAAGCTGAATCCAATTACGAGAAAGTAAGTAGCTGCTTTCATAGCTTAGATAAATGGAAGCGGATTTTAAAGAGTCGCCAAAAATTCGGGAAGAAATGGTTTCTGGCATGCGTATCGTTAAGATAGCTGGTGAATGGCTATCAAAACGAATAACGCTCATGCCGGCAGATTGAAGTTCATCGTAGACTTGATTCCACAGTTCAAAAGAAGGCGTTATTGGGTATTCTAATGCCTTCTGAAGCGCACAAAGCGCATTGGATGAATGCGTATATGGAATGCTGTTGGTTTTCTCGTAGTAGGCAAGATCCAAATAAGCTGGCACCTTTTTTGAGGACAGTGCCGACTCACGGTGGAAAACAAGAGCCAGGCCGGGGAAAGAAGCCAAACCTTTTCCACTTACAGAGCTTGCTAAATAGACCCCTGACAAATCGACTGGAATTGTTCCTAAGCTTGAACAAGCATCCAGACACAATTCAACACCATATTGATTACATAATGCTTTCAGGTCATCAAGTGGATATAAATAGCCAGTCGATGTTTCACAATGGACGGTCCACACCCATTCTATTTCTGGATTTTTAACCAGAAACTGTTCGATTGATTGAAGAGTTGGGGACGTCTCGCTGCATAATGATTGAAAAGAAAGATTCCAACGTTCTGCTTGTGTAATTAATCGATCACCAAATTCTCCGCTAGTAATAATGGCTCCGTGCTTCCCCATACATGCTAGTTGAGCGGCAACAATATCGTTTGCTAATGTACCAGTGCCAACAGCTATTTCGACTTGATGGCCGTTAGTTAGGTGAAGAAGTTGCTTTTTTACCGTCTTCATCGTCATGTTCATCTGTGAAGACCGATGAGAAATCGGTGCTTCGGACCAGGCTTTTTGGACTGAAGCGGATATGTTAACAGGTCCAGGCAGGAAATGCTGTTCTCGTCGATGTGTTTCTCGATTCATTAATTTATTAAAAGCTTTGGTTGAGCGGACAAAGTTATCCTCTGTTAAGTACATTGGTTGAAATTCGGCATCTTTTTTGCCTATGAGTGGACCAAATGGGACGAATCCGATTCGTTTGTATAAAGGCAATTGTCGTGTTGTTCCAGAAATCACAGCGATCGTAAACCCTTGTTTTAAACAGTGTGAAACGAGCTCGGAACATAAGCGGAAAAAGACAAGCCCTTGTCGGTACGCTTTTTTAATAGAGAGCAAGCGTATTTCACATAGCTTCCCTTCAAGGTTTAACAGGTCATCCAGTGAGGGCAGCTTTTCGTCAAGGGAGAAGGGACGTGTACCGCGTACACAAATCATACCAATAACTTCAAGGTCGTTTTTAGCAATGACATACAAGTTCTCATGATCAAATCGATCAACCAGTTTTTTATCTTGGTTTTGCTGATGCTGAGGGATTTCATCAACAAACGTTTTATAGTTAAGTTGGTAGATCTGTTCGAATTCATCATGTGAATCAGCTATCTTATATGTAAGAGAAATACCATCCATTTAAGAGGGCTCCTTTCTATGGGCAAGTAATACGATAAAAAGTAAGGTGATAAAAAGAAAGGCTAGTTCAAAATTTGAGAAAAAACTAAGTATAATAGGAACAATGGATAAAGAAGTAAGACCAATATAAGTGAAACGCATGTGCAAGACAGGTCCTAAGGCTACAACAATTGCAACAAAAAGAAGGATAACCGGTTTAAATACGAGTAAAGCCGCTAAGTAAACAACGACACCTTTACCACCTTGCCCTTTTAGCTGGATTGGCCACACATGGCCGATCATTATTGATACGGTTACTAGAAACATAATCAAAAATGAATCTCCATAAAAGTAGATGGTTAGCAAAATGGGAAACACAGTTTTCAGCGTGTCGATTATGACAGTAGCGATAAATGCAATGCGACCAAATACACGACCTGCATTTCTTGCTCCTGCATTATGGCTTCCAGCTGATCTAATATCACGCTTATAAATGAATAGACCAATATAGTAAGCTCCATTGATACATCCGCATATGTAAGAGAATAAGAGACAGAGTAAAAAAGACATGGCATCACCTAGTTTTCAAGTAGCTAAGACATTTAGAAGAACTACAATTTGTATTTTTTTCCTTTTCTATTATCATACCATATCTTTTTTTGTGCATTAAGAAAAAAACGAAAGGGCGATACTAGATGATTTTAAAAGTATCAATACAAGATGAAGCGTTAGCAGAAGAAATTCTTAAGCTCCAAAAGCGGGCATACAAAGTAGAAGCAGAATTGATTGGATGTAATCGTATTCCACCATTATATGAAACGTTAGAACAACTACAACAGGTAAATGAATTGTTTTTTGTTTATATGAAACAGGATGTTATTTCCGGGGCAATTGCCATTGAACATAAACATGCAGGCATTCATATCTGCCGAGTAATGGTCGATCCATCCTCGTTTCGAAAAGGTATTGCAAGGGAATTATTAACTTATGTAGAAGAGCTAGCGGGTAACAATACCCCCCTTTTTGTTTCAACAGGTGCGAATAATTTACCAGCGATTCGTTTATATACAGCAGTGGGGTATGAACAGGTTGGTACAAAAAAAGTTGGAGAAGGACTATTGCTTGCTCAATTCATAAAAAAATAAGACGTTTGATCCTCCATTCGTTAAGGGTAAGGTTAGTAAGGAAGAAAAGGAGGCGTTTGCGATGTTGCATCAAGAAGAAATATTCTAATAGAACGAGAATTAAATCGACTGGTCGATCTAAAACAACAAGTTGCGAATCCAAACTGCCCTTATTCTAGAGAGGTTGTTAAACAAATTATATTGATGGAGGATGCTTTAGGAAGAAGAACTCATTGATTATTCTGTACAATATATAAGCAATATGTGGTAACCTACTTATATAAGGGGGGTATTTTGCGATGTATAGACTGACATGAAACAGTTAGCCTAAATGATTATCTCTATATAAACTGTTCACAAAAAGAGAAACATTTAGGAGGACTAACAATGGAAAGTAAAAATGATATGTCAATGGTGGCACAAAAAATCGACTTCTCCGGGACGGTTTGCGTACAAGTAAACAGTAAAGTTGTAACGGAGAGTTATGGTTATGCCAATTTTACAGAGAAAAGAAAAAACGAAGCGAATACACGTTTTGGTATTGCCTCTGGTGCTAAATTTTTCACGTCAATTGCAATTTGTCAGCTTGTAGAGCAAAAGAAATTGTCTTTCCACTCAAAGATAACTGAATGTTTGGATATGGACTTCCCTTTCTTTGATAAGGAAATTACGATTCATCATTTATTAACCCACACTTCAGGAATACCTGATTACTTTGATGAATCTATAATGGATGATTTTGAGGAATTATGGGTGAAGGTGCCGATGTATCATATTCGAAAGCTTCAAGACTTTTTGCCGTTATTCCAACATGAACAGATGAAGGAGTTGCCAGGAAGTGTATTTCGTTACAATAATTCGGGCTATATTTTACTTGGCCTCATTATTGAACAAGCAACTGGTATGAACTTCAATGACTACGTGGAAAAATATATTTTAGCAGCCTCTGACATGGTGGATTCAGGATACTTTGAGCTGGATGCTTTACCTGAAAGAACTGCTACTGGTTATATTGAGAATGAAGATGGCAGCTGGCGTACAAATGTTTTTTCCGTCCCCGCTAAAGGTGGATCAGATGGAGGCATATTTGTAACAGCGCCAGAGATGATTAAGCTATGGAATACACTATTAACTGGTAAGTTGCTTAGCCATGAAATGCAGGATCAATTGTTGACGCATCGTATAAAAGTTGAAGAAGATATTCATTATGGTTATTGCGGATATATGGAAGTAAAAGAAGAACGTGTGCGTAAATTTATCTTAATGGGATATGATCCAGGTGTGAATTTTCGTATGACGTATCACCCTGATGATGAATTAATGATTGCTGTTTGTTCGAATAAGTCGGATGGGGCATATGAGATGCTAAAAGCAGCTGAAAAAGCTTTTATTTAAAAGGAGGGGGCTAACACGCCCTGCTCTTTTTTTGTTGACATTAAAAATAAATCACCGTATAGTATTAATTAACCATTGGTCAGTAAAGAGAGGTGCAACATGTCTCCACGCAAACCAGCATCACAAGAACTAACGAAAGAAATGATTGTAAAAGAGGCAGACGAACAATTTAAACAAAAAGGTTTTCAACATGTCTCGATGCGAGGGATTGCGAAACAATTAGGCTGCAGTCACGGCGCCCTCTACTATCATTTTAAGAACAAAGCAGAGCTTTTTAATGAAGTGGTTGCTCAGTATTTTGAGCAATTAAATCAACAAATTGATAAGACTGTTCAATTGGAAACAACAAATGAAACGAAGCTATTAACATTGTTTCTTGCCTTTATCCAGTTTGGTTTAGATCACCAAAGTCAGTATGAATTTATGTTCTTATTTAAAAATGAAGAAGTGGATGCGTTAGCAAAGCCTGCTGCTTTCGAAAGTTATGAAAAATTTGCTCAAACGGTCCACTCTATCGCAACCAAGAACGTCAGCATTAGTTCAATCTATGCAGGTTTTCTGTCGCTTCATGGGTTTATTTCCTATTATTTAGGCAGAACTGACTCATATCTGGAAGTAAAAGAGGTCGCACAACATCATGCCGTTTTTGTACAACGAGCATTCGTGAAAGACAAGTAAAGCCGATAACAAACGGGCTTTTCTTTTTTACTAATATTTGACCACTGGTCAAAAGAGGAGGAACTAACATGAAACATGCATTCGTTGCTGGAGCATCTGGAGGAATTGGTTTTGCACTCGTTCAAGAGTTAGTAAAAAGAGGTGTTCATGTCACTGCGTTTGCTCGAGGGGAAGAGAAGTTACGTCATTTATACCAAGAGATGAAAAACGTCACGATCAAGGTAGGTGACATATTAAATCAAAAAGATCTAATCGAAGCAGTGGAAGGAGCAGATACGCTTTTTCATGCAATTGGTTTTCCATATGAGAAATGGGCAAATACACATCTGCCATGCATGAAAAAGATGATCGAGGCTGCAAAACGAAATGAAGCAAGAATTGTGCTTGCAGATAATATCTATGCCTATGGGATACAAGGAGATAGGCCAGTAGATGAATTAGCAAAAAAAATACCACATACGAAAAAAGGAAAGTTACGATTGGAAATGGAAAAAACGCTGCTCTTAAGTTCTGTACCAGCACTAATTGCTCACTTGCCTGATTTATACGGTCCAAATGCAGAAAACACATTGTTGCATGAAACGTTAAATGGTGCAATAAATAAGAAAAAAGCGAATTATATTGGTTGTCCGAAGAAAAAACGTGAATTTCTGTATACTCGTGATGCGGCCGAAGCGGTTGTTCGTCTTGCAGAAGATCACACGTGTTTTAATCAAAATTGGAATATTGCTTCAAAACCTATTAATGGTCATGCATTGCTTCAATTAATTTCAAAACAAACAAATCATAGTAAAGGCTATCGCATTGTGAAAAGGAGAATGATTCGGACACTAGGATTATTTTCACCTTTTATGAGAGAGATGGTCGAGATGATGTATTTAACTGAACAACCAGTTCTTTTAGACGGCACAAAAGCAGCAAACAAACTGGGGAAACTCCCTTACACTCCTTTTGAAGAAGGAATTGCAGAAACGGTTTCATGGATGAAGAGCAGAGCCATGTAACTTGCTATCGATTAAAACCGCTCCCCGTCGCCTTCATAAAACACAGCTGTTACAATTGCGCCAATTGCTTGTAGAATAGTGCCAATTTCAAAGAATGATTCACCTTCACCACCACGGAGCTCAACAAAGCCCCCAAAAGCTTCAAAGAAATTTCCGAACAATTGTAAAAGACCACCATACAGTGAAATGGTTTCACGCCTTGATGGATCGTTAAGTGGTTCACTACCGAATATGGCATACGATGTACCTAGGGCTTCAAGCAAAGATCCTTTAATATTTAATGTAATTTCTACATCATCTGGGATATCAGAAATATCCGCATAAAGCGCTGTTAAATTTCCAAACGTTTGTATATAGGTTCCTGTTCTTTCAGAACTGGCTTCGGCAATGCCATCCGCTATAATCGCGTTACCTGCCGCTTCTAGCGCATTGCCGTATATGCTGTAATCTGATCGAGTAGCTTCAACGATATTCGTTCTCTGTGTAGTAGCGATCACAGCAAAGATGGTGCCTACGGCTACGATCCATTGCCCAAAAATAATTTTTGCATGGTTATCGTTGGTTGGAGAATTGCCGTTTTCTAAAACGTCGTTGATGGAGGTCTCATTCTGTTGTGGCATTTCGTCCTCTCCTTACATGCTGGGCTCATACGGTATGATATGCGGGAGAGGATTGTATAGTCACGATAAAAACCAGCTTATCAAAAAAGCTGGTTTTTACATAGTATACCTCATTTAAAGCCTATTGCTTCTTCGTAAGAGAGCCTGCCAAACCATTGATGTCGGTGACTAGATATGAATTGATAAGTTGGTTTCCCAATCCATTCAACAATCTGGGGTTTCATTAAAAATGCAAGCCAAAAAAATGCTGGTAAGACAGAGAAAATCTTTCTAACTGATTGAAAGCCAATTAACACTTCTTCTTCTTTTGTTAGGACATAAATTTCATCATACATATCAACGATTTTACTTGCTTTCTCTCGTGTTTTTTCACTGACGTGTTGAACTGGAAACCAACTTAGTTCATGGCGCCAGTCTAAAGAAGAAATGACCGTTTTAACAGTCCGACATAAAGGGCATTGGGCGTCGTAAAAGACGATATGCGTGTCCACTAGAATCACCTCAGTTTTCATCATCCCCTAAATGATAGAGAGGCAAACATCGTTAGAGCGACACGCGCATACCTTCCTCTGCTGATTTACGAGCAGCTTCGTTAATACGTGTAAGTTCGAGCATATCCGTTTTAGTAATTCGTGGTTGCGTGCCATTTGTTATTTCGTCTATCCATTGCTCCATTGCGCTTGGCTTTTGTTCTGGTAGATCTGGGGTTTGCCAACCATTCTCATTTAACTCTGATGAGCGGATGCGAACAGTTCGATCTTCAACGAGAATGCTGCCTTTTGTACCATGTAGTTCTAATAGGAAAGGACTGGCTTCACCGACAAACCCAGCTTCAATCACGCCACTTGCCCCTGATTCATAGCGTAAGACAACGGTCGCATGATCATCGACTTCACGATTCGTAATTGTAGCCATCTGACAAAATAACGATTCTACCTTTCCAGCAAGGCGATTGGTCAAGTAGATGGGGTGTGCTCCAAGGTCTATTAAAGCACCACCTCCACATTGATCGTTGTTATAGAAATGAGGTGGAAGCCATCCCTCTGGGTGCTTCTCTGTCGATAATGCACCGCCGTGTTCCAACCTGCAACGAATTGACGTTAAGTCACCAAGAAGTCCAGTATCAAGGGCTTCTTGCGCATATACATAAGATGGATCGTTTAAGCGAGGTAATGATAGCATAAGCGACACATCGTTTCTTTCTATTGCTTCAAAGATGGTTTGACAATCTTTCTCTGTAAACGCTAACACTTTTTCGGAAAAAATGTGCTTTTTGGCTTCTGCGCAAGCGAGAATGACGTCTGTATGCATAGACGTCGGGGTGTCAACAATAACGGCGTCTATGTCGGTGCGACCAAGGAGCGTTTCTAAATTTTTTTCAAAACCAACATTTAATTCACTTGCCCATTTTTGTCCACGTTCTGCTTCTTCATCCCAAACGGCAGCAATTTCTATGTTTGGATGTTCACCTGCCTCTCGGGCATAATCATTGGCATGAACATGCCAGCGGCTAAGCAATGCAACTCGAATCATCAAATTCCTCCTCAATTATTATTACCGTTCATACTAGAGAGCGTATATCTTTCTGTCAAGACAAAAAAGTCTGATTTTTACTTAGGGCAGTTCGCTGCAATTGTTTCTTAAAGCGTAGAGGCGAGATGTGTTTTGCTTGTTTGAATTGCTGGATGAAGTAGCTTGTGCTCGAATAACCCACGGAGATAGCTACGTCTGTAATCGTAGCATTTGTCGTTGTTAATAATTTCTCTGCTTCTGTAATACGAACATAATTAAGCAATTCAGTAAAAGAGCGTCCTGTAATACTTTTTATTTTTCGTGAGAAATAGCTATAGCTCAAGTTGCAAGATTTAGCGGCTTCTTTAGCTGTTAGTAAAGAAGAGTATTCAGTTTCAAGCAACGTAAATACATGACGCATAAGCTGAAAGTCGGCATCACTAATTGCATCCATCATACCAATCGGAACGCCTGTTTCACGCCAATGACGGAGTACGGCTAAGAAAATCGTGCAAATATGAATACGGATGGCAAAGTCAAAGCCATAATCCTTCGACGAAAACTCTTCCATAATTTTTGCGATTGTTGCAGGAATCGTTGTATGAGCTATTTCGTTTTTTGTTAGCAATGTTTTGGGGCTCGATTTCGCAAGTGTAAAAGGCAAAACGTATCTTGATTCAAAAATTGATCGTGATGTGGAATACAATACTTCAGGGTCTAGTTTAATGACAAGGTATTCAACATCAGTGCCTGCCTCTGCATAAATTGCGTGAACTTCGTTTGAGTTAATAATAATTAAATCACCAGCCTCCATTTTATGCGATTGGCCACTTACAAACACTCGAGTAGATCCAGAAAATGAATAAAGCAATTCAATCGCATCATGGAAGTGTGGTCTTGCAATAGGCTTGTCTGGTAGGCTGTGTTCCATATGACAATGAATGGGCTCCTTAATTTGATTATCGTTTAGCATCTGTTCTTGATAAGCATCTGGTTGGGAAAACATTAGACAACTCCTTATGACAAATATTTAATATAATTGAATAGTTCTAGTATATAATCTACTTCGATAAACATGGTACTCTTTTTTCAAAGAATACGACTTTAAGGAGGCAGCTATTGATGACGCATATTGGTTTGCAACTTTATTCTGTGAAAGAGCGGTGTGCTTCTGATTTTTTGGGTACGCTTGATGAAGTAGCTAAATCTGGCTATGATGGCGTGGAATTTGCAGGCTACTATGAAACAAGTAGTACGAATTTGAAAAAACGATTGGATGATAATGGTTTAAAAGCTGCAGGAAGCCATATTCCAATTGATCATCTTGAACGTTCTCTTGACCAAATGATTGATTATTCACAAAAAATTGAAAGCCCTTACATCATTTGTCCTGGTTTACCTGAACACTATCGAGATAGTGAAGATGCATACAAACGGACAGGAGAGTTGTTTACAAAAATTGGTGAGAAGACAAATGCAGCAAATATTGCTTTTGGTTATCATAATCATGACATTGAGCTTAAAACATTTGATGGCAAGTATGGACTTGATTTGTTATTCTCACACTCTGATTCTCGTTATGTGTTTATGGAACTTGACACGTTTTGGCTCGAAGCGACTGGCTTAAAATCGGTTGATTGGATTCATCAATACAAAGAACGATTAAAAATTCTTCACATGAAAGATATGAACAATCTTGATGAACTCCGTAATGTTGAAGTAGGTTCCGGTGTAATGGACTTTCATGCAATTCATGCGGCAGCGCAACAGTATGGTGTAGAGTGGTATACGGTAGAACAAGAACAATTTGATAAAGATGAATTTGAATCAATTAAAGATAGTTCCGCATTTTTGCGTTCATTATTAAAATAATAAAGGAGAGTGGCATAAATGGAAGAACGGACTGTGCGAATTGGAATTGTTGGATGTGGTGGCATTGCAAATGGAAAACAAATGCCAAGTTTGGCGAAGGTAAAAGGTGTGGAAATGGTTGCTTTCTGTGACATCGTTAAAGAAAAAGCCGAAAAAGCGGCCGCTACATATGGTATTGAGGGAGCGGATGTTTATACGGATTATGAGGAACTACTTAAAGATACGTCGATTGAAGTCGTTCATGTGTGCACACCAAACAAGTCACATGCGCCAATTAGTATCGCGGCACTTGAGTCTGGAAAGCATGTTCTATGTGAGAAACCAATGGCAAAAACCGCGGTAGAAGCACGCGAAATGGTTGATACAGCGAAACGGACTGGGAAAAAGTTGACCATTGGCTATGATAATCGGTATCGAAATGATTCTCTCTATTTAAAAGAGCTCGTTGAACAAGATGAACTGGGCGAAGTGTATTTTGCGAAAGCTCATGCTGTTCGTCGCCGAGCTGTACCCACTTGGGGTGTGTTTCTAAATGAAGAAGAGCAAGGCGGGGGACCATTAATTGATATTGGTACTCATGCACTTGATCTAACCCTTTGGACGATGAACAATTATAAAGTGAAAAGTGTTGTTGGGAACGTGTACTATAAATTATCAAATACGGAAAATGCAGCAAATGCTTTTGGACCGTGGGATCCAAAGGAATTTACAGTTGAAGACTCAGCTTTTGCATTTATTACGATGGAAAATGGAGCAACAATTACGCTTGAAGCAAGCTGGGCTCTCAATACACTTGATGTGGATGAAGCAAAAACGACACTTTGCGGTACAAAAGCGGGAGCGGATATGCGCGATGGCTTGCGTATCAATGGGGAAAAGCTGAGCCGTCTCTATGTGACGAAACCAGATTTAAAGGCTGGGGGAGTTGCATATTATGATGGCGGTAACGAAACACAAGCGGATAAAGAAGCTCGACTTTGGATTGAAGCGATCCGACATGATAAAGACCCAATTGTGAAAGCTGAACAAGCACTGGTCGTTAGTGAAGTATTGGAAGCCATTTATGAATCAGCAAAAACAGGGAAAGCGGTGTATTTTAACGAGGCAAACAAAGCTATCACTTCTAGTTAATTGGAGGTGCACGACCATGACAAATTCTTTAAAAAACACCTATTTTGTCCGCCCGCTTAAATGGGCGGGCGTGCTTTCCCTGTCGATAGTAGTTGTAGGTTGTTCTGAAGAACAAGCAAATACAACAGAAGATGCAATTGAAGAGACGATCTCAATTGAAGGGAGAACAACAGTAACGTATTGGCACAATCATACTGGACGAGGTCTTGAAGCTATTGAACAGGTAGCTTCGGACTTTAATGACAGTCAAGAAGATGTATTTGTTCAACCAATATATAGCGCCTCAACTGAAGGTGATGATCAGAGGCTTTTGACAGCTATTGCTGGCGGTAATCCCCCTGATCTTGCACATTTTGATCGTTTTAAAGTTGCTCAATATGCAGCAGAGAACTCGCTTGAACCCCTCACTCCGTTTATTGAAGAAGAAAACTACGATATGGATATCTATTACGACTACGCAGTTGACGAAACAACCTACGAAGAAGATATTTATGCAATGCCCCTTACGACAGATTCCAGGCTATTATTCTACAACAAAGATCGTTTCAAGGAAGTAGGTCTAGATCCTAACGACCCTCCGCAGACGATTAAAGAACTCGAGCACGCGATTGATAAACTATCAACAATTGAAGACGGTAGAGTGATGGAACTTGGTATGGTTCCTTGGACTGCACAAGGCTGGTTTTATACATGGGGTTGGGCGTTTGGAGGCGACTTCTATGATATGGAGACTGGAGAGTTGACAGTTGACGATCCAAAGAATATCGAGGCGCTTGAATGGCTTGTCTCTATTGCTGACACATATGATGCTGCAACCGTTACTAGTTTTGATACAGCTCAGGGTAGTAATGAAATGGACCCCTTCATTCAGGGGATATACAGCATGAAAGTAGATGGACCCTTTTCCATTTCAACGATTAATCAATACAACCCTGACTTAAATTACGGAGTGACTCCTGTCCCCACACCAACAGGCGATCATTTTACGACATGGTCCGGTGGAACATCTCTTATTATTCCGAAAGGTGCCAAAAATGCAAAAGAAGCTTGGGAGTTTATGAAGTACTTGGGTGGTGAAGAAGGACAGCGAACATATAGTGAATTGAACAACCAAATGTCCGTTATCGATACAGTTAATGAGGAGATTTATGGGGATAACGAAATCATGAAAGAATTTATTGATATCTTGCCAGAATCTAATGCAAGGCCTCCGATACCAAGTGGGCAGTTGCTATGGAATGAATTAGACCGGGCAGTAGAGTATGCAATCCATGGTCGAGGTGAACCGAGAGCACTGCTAGAAAAGGTTGCTAGAAAAGTAGCTGAAGCGGAAAAATAGGAGGTGGCATAATGGAAAAAACTGAGTTAGGAAAAGCGCCTAAGCTACGTAAAAATAAAAGAAGGTCAAATGAGAGTCTTGCTGGCTGGTTATTTGCGTTACCGTGGTTAATTGGATTAGCTGTGTTCTTTATTTACCCGTTACTTTCCTCTATTTACTATAGCTTTACAGACTATAGTATTTTGCAAAGTGGGGATTTTATAGGGCTAGCAAATTATCGCGAGCTTTTTCAAGACGAATTATTTTGGATCTCTATTTATAACACAGTTTATTTTGCTGTTTTGTTTGTTCCATTAAGCATTATTTTTGGGGTTGCACTTGCGATGGTATTGAATATGCGAGTCCGAGGGATGGCGGTTTATCGAACCATTTTCTTTTTACCGACATTAGTTCCTCATGTTGCACTTGCAATTTTATGGATTTGGCTTTTGAATCCTCAGTTTGGGCTTGTAAATGCCATGCTCGATTTTTTTGGTATTCAAGGTCCGCCATGGCTTGGTAGCACCTTTTGGTCAAAGCCTGCTTTGGTTTTAATGTCATTGTGGGGAATTGGGCAGGCAGTCATCATTTATTTGGCTGGACTTGGCGATATTTCACAAGAGTATTATGAGGCAGCAGAAGTAGATGGAGCTAGCTTTTTACAAAAGACGTTTCGAATTACTCTGCCTCTTTTAACTCCAGTTATCTTTTTTAATCTAGTAATGGGTTTTATCGGTGCTTTTCAGCAGTTTACATTACCATACGCAATGACCAATGGAACTGGAAGCCCAGCAGATTCGTTGACATTTTATGTAATGTACTTATATGATAACGCTTTCAGTTATTTCCGTATGGGGTATGCATCCGCTATGGCTTGGATTTTGTTTGTGATTATCATGTTGCTGACAGCAATTGTGTTTTGGAGTTCAAAACGATGGGTTCATTATCAAGGTGATTAATTGAGGAGGAGGCGTTTCTATGGAGGCGACAACAAAAAAACGAGTAAAACGTATATATGCTCATATTGTACTTATTCTCGCTTCGATTGTTTTTCTGGTCCCATTTATATGGATGGTATCAACTTCTTTTAAACCGATAACGCAGGTTTTCACGTTTCCTCCTGAATTTATTCCCAGGCCATTTCAGTGGGAGAATTACATTGAGGCAACAAAATATATTCCGTTTTGGACATATACGTATAATACAGCAGTCATAACAGGCTTAAGTACGCTTGGAGTCATTATATCTTGCCCTCTTGTAGCGTATAGTTTTGCTAAGTTACGATGGCGAGGAAGAGATGCGCTATTTGCTGTTACGATTGGAGTTATGATGATTCCGGCACAAGTTACGATGATTCCATTGTTTTTGCTGTTCAACCAGTTCGGTTGGGTTGGTACGAATTTGCCATTGATTGTGCCTGCTTTTTTTGGTGTTCCTTTCTCGATATTCTTGCTTAGGCAGTTCTTTAAAGGATTACCAAATACGCTTCGAGAAGCTGCAAAAATAGATGGAGCAAGTGAATGGCGCATTTATTGGCAAATCATGTTCCCGCTAGCTAAACCAGCAGTCCTAGCCATTGCTTTATTCCAGTTTATGGCTTCCTGGACAGACTTTCTTGGTCCATTAATTTATTTAACGGAAGAGGCTTCGTACACGCTTTCTCTCGGTTTGCAGCAATTCCAAAATCAGCAAGGTTCGCAGTGGCATCTCATGATGGCCGTCTCAACCTTAATGACATTACCGATTATTATTTTGTTTTTCTTTATGCAAAAAACGTTTATTAAAGGGATTACGTTTACAGGGATAAAAGGCTGAAGCAATAAGGTGATAGCAAGTAGCATTCTGTGCCAATGAGAGAAAAGCAGTTCCGCTTCATCTTTTATATAGTAAGGGAGGAAGGGGCTGGTTTGATGAAAAACAAATTTGCGGCAACTTTATTTACAGTAAGAGAAGAATTAAAAACCGATGGAATCGGACCCGTTTTTAAAGAATTAGCTGATATGGGGTATGCGGGGCTACAACTTTCAGGTTTACCTGTTGGTTATGACCAGGAGGAAGTGGCATTTCATTTGCAAAAGAACAACGTAGCTGCTGCTGGTATGCATGTGCCTTTTGATCGTTTGGCTAATGAGTTTGACCTTGTTAGACAAGAAGCAAAAAAATACGGCACAACCGATTTATTTTGTCCATACTTGCCTGAATCACTGAGGTCAGAGGATGGTTATCGAGAGGTAAAACGAGTCCTGAATGAAGTAGCGCACTTAGCTCCAGATTTACGAATTGGGTATCATAACCATGCGTTTGAGTTTGATACGCGTATTGAGGGGAGAGATGCATTAGCCTATATACTTGAACCTAGTGAAGAAAATAAGATTCTTGCAGAAATTGATGTCTATTGGGTGGCAAAAGGAGGTCAAGACCCTCTTAACTATATCCAACCTTATAAAGGCAGAATGCCAATCATTCATTTAAAAGATATGACGACGGATGAAGAAGAAACATTTGCTGAAGTGGGGACGGGGTCAATTGATTTTCTCCCAATATTAAAATGGGGTGAACAACATGGGATTGAATGGTATGTTGTCGAGCAGGATGTGTGCAAAAGCAACCCGATGACTAGTTTGCAATTAAGTCTAACGAATTTGCACAAATATGCGGTTGAGTTAGTTAATGTTAAGACAAAAAAGTAAGCTGGTCCGAGTGTGCCAACTTACTCAGAAGTGGCTTGGCGCTTGTATTGTTCAGGCGTCAAGCCTGTTAATTGTTTAAACACTTTGGTGAAATGAGAGGGATAATTAAAACCAACTTGGTAACATATTTCTGTCACACTTGCTGTACTTAAAAGAAATTCGATTTTCGCTTGATTAACACGTCGTTGGTACAAGTATTTGAAAATGGTTACACCTGTCATCTCTTTAAATATTTTGGCTAAATGGTATTTACTCATATGTAGTGCTTCTTCAATTGCTTCTAGACGAAGGTCTTCATGGTAGTGTGTTTCAATAAAAGAAACAACGGCCTGGACTGTTTTTTCTTTTTGGCTATTTAATTCAGGGGTTGGTTCGTGTATCCTTGTCCAATACGATGAGAGAAACGCTAAGAAATCCATGAAAGCAAGTTGAAAGCGCGCGTTTTCTTCTGTTTGAAGCAATTTCTGACTTGTATGAAGACGTTTCAAGTGTTGTTCTACTTCTTTTTGATCTTCGCCACTGAAGGATAGGCGCAAAGGTTTCACTCTTGAAAAAGGACTGAGCATTTGGGGATAGCCCATTGTATCAAAGACTCTGTTGAAATAAGTTTGATTAAAGTGCAGGGTCGAACGAACGTATGGATGCGTTCGAAATAGTTTAGGGCAATGGAGTGTTAGTCCATTCATTAAAATTAAATCGCCAGGAGTGAGGTTTAGTATCTGATCGCCAATCAAATAGGTGCATTTCCCATTATGAAAATAATAGATTTCTGCTAGTTCATGGGAATGAAATGAAAGGTTATGTTCATTTTTATGATCTTCCATATAATTGAAATTTAAGTTCTCCTTAATGGAGAGAGGGCCGTTCATAGGACCCTCTCCTTTGGCACAATCCATTCAGCTTTTTGTTGTGCAAGCAAGCACAACTCTGCCGCTTTAAAAGCATGTTCTTGCGTCATCGCATGTTCAGTGCGATTTAAGCAGTCTAGAATGAGTTCTCCAAAAAATGGGTAGCCAACCTTTCCTTTTAAGGAAAAATGTTGTTCTCCATTCTCATTAACCAAATAAAGGTGGTCACCACTTTCTTCCCGTGCCACATCCACATACTTACGAATTTCAATTGTCCCTTTTGTACCGGTTATAAATGTTCGTCCGTCTCCCCAAGTACTTAGTCCATCTGGAGTATGCCAATCGACTTTAAAGAACTGCGTCGCACCGTTGTCACCAACAAGAGTAGCATCACCATAGTCCTCTAATTCTGGATGCTCGGGGTTGTTGTAGTTTGCTACCTTACTATGAAGAATTTTGGCCTCTTTGCAACCAGCATAAAACAGAAACTGTTCAATTTGATGACTACCAATGTCACATAAAATGCCACCGTATTTCTCTTTCTGGAAAAACCAATTAGGTCTGTTATGTGCATTGAGTCGGTGTGGACCAAAGCCAGTCAGTTGGAGCACTTGACCAATTGCTCCTTGTTGAATAAGTTCTCCAGCATAAACAGCTGATTCCACATGTAACCTTTCGCTATAATAAACCATATACTTTCTACCTGTACGCTCAACTGTTGCACGGGCAAGTTCAAGCTGTTCAAGTGTTGTAAAGGGCGTTTTGTCTGTAAAGTAATCTTTTCCAGCTTCCATAGAGCGAACGCCAAGGCTCGCACGATGTGAAGGGATGGCTGCAGCTGCAATGAGCTGAATTGAAGAGTCTTCAAGTATTTCTTGCTCTGATGAGGCGACATGTACGTTGGGGAACGCTTCGATAAAATCGGCCAGCTTATCTTGGTCGGGATCAAAAACGGACGCAAGTGTAGCACCGGCTTCAATTAAGCCATGACACATTCCGTAAATGTGACCATGATCGAGTGCAATTGCTGCGAATAAAAATTCTCCTTCTTTCACAACTTTATTTGGTTTTCCTTTAGGTGCATAAGTCATCCCATCTTGTTTGCCCATCGTTCTCCTCCTCAATGACTACTAGATACATCAAGTGTAGTCTCGCTTGCTATGTTTTTTCCTTTGGATTCATTTATTCGTTTTTTAAGTTGTTTCTCGTACTCTGCTTCATTAAGTGGTAATGGTACCCAATTGTCTATCCAAGTGGAAAGTTGCATGGCATTTGATAGCGTAAGTCCATAAATACCTTCTTCACCAGGAGCTATTAATTGTTCACCTTGTAAAATTGCATGAACGAAATTTTGTGTAATACCCTGATGATCTGTTGATTCTTCTTTTATTTCCACTTCAACTAGCCGATGTTTTGGCTCACCAAAACCCCCTGTGTACGAATCGTTGAATTTAGGTTCTGATGTTTCGAGTTGCCAAAAAGTAAGTTTGCCATCTTCTATCACTACTTTTCCTAATGTTCCCGTCACCTCAAGCCGATTAGTTCCAGGGCTTTCTGCAGTCGTTGTAATAAAGACACCCGTTGCCCCAGATGCATATTCGAGGTAAGCGGTTACTTCATCTTCCACCTCAATGTCACGGTATTTTCCAAATGAACAGAAAGAACGGATTCGCATTGGTTCCATACCGATCAACCAGCCCCATAAATCCAATTGATGTGGGCATTGATTGATTAGCACCCCGCCGCCTTCACCAGCCCATGTTGCACGCCAATTGCTTGAGTCGTAGTAACTTTGGGAGCGATACCAATTTGTAATAATCCAATTCATACGCCTGATGGAACCTAACTCGCCTTCTTGAATGAGGTCACGCAGCTTCTGATAAATTGGTTTTGTACGTTGATTGTACATAAGTGAAAAAACAAGATTGCTTGAAGATGCGGCTTCATTCATTTCCCGTACTTCACTTGTAAAGACGCCAGCTGGCTTTTCACATAATACGTGTAACCCAGCAGCAAATGCTTTTTTCGCTAGGCGTGGATGACTGTAGTGAGGGGTAGCAATAAGAACGGCATCAATTAATCCCGATTCAAAAAAAGCATCTTCATCAGTAAAAAGCGGTACGGTGTCACCGTAATGTTGTTTTAATTCTTGTATCCGTTTTGGTCGTTCTTCAAGTAAGGCACCAAGTGAAGCGCCAATTACACGTCCGTTATGAATGTAAGATGCATGTGAGGTGCCCATGTTTCCGAGTCCAATTACGCCAATGCGAATGAATTCCATTGAATCCTCTCCTTTTTGTTGCATTACCCATAGTGTAGTGTGCTTCAGGAATAAAGGCTTTTTCAGCATTGCGTATTTAAGCATTGTATTTATACGTTATTGTCATCGATACCGATGTTCGAGCCGGTATTGATGAGGAGTGATATTTGTTTCACGTTTAAACATCTGAATGAAATACGACACATTCGATAGACCAATACGTGTACATATGGCATCTAGTGATAAGTCACTTGTTTGTAGCAAGTGACACGCTTCTTTAATACGTCTTGCGGTCAAGTAAGCTGTTATGCTGCTTCCGGTTTCAACTCTGAATATTTTTGATACATACGATTTGGACAAATACAACTCATCAGCTAGTTCTTCTAAATGAAATGTCTCCCCGAGGTGAGCCTCAATCCAGCGCATAATTCGTTCTGCATAATGCAAATTCCGTGTTGATAAAGTTGGCGAGTGATTTTTTAATTGATGTTGGACATAGCTTAATAGTTGGATGAGCAACAAGTTTTCTCGATCAACTCGCTCTTTGAAAGAACATGTACGAATGGTTTTGTCATATGTATCACATAGTCGTTTGATGTAGGAGAAATCGTCTGAGAAGTCAATAAATTGATTATGGAAAGTATCATTTTGTATGTGGTGAAAAAACTGAACCATCGATGGGTACACATGTAAAATCCGCTCTGTATGAAGAGGATCAAAGTGAAGCGTTGCGCGCTCATATGATACGTCTTTTACAGGCGCAACATGGTGCAACTGAAAAGGCTGGAAAAAGAAAAGCCTACCATTTTTAATTGGGGTCATTCTTTGGTTCAGTACAATATTTCCTGATCCTTTAAAAATGATTAATAGCTCAAAACCTTGATGCCAATGGTAATAACCGTTGTAATCTTCTGGTAAAAATAGCTTATTATTATGCCAATCGAGTGTTTGTTTATTCTTAGGAATTAATTGGAATAACGGTTTTTTCATAGGAATAAGTTATCCTCCATTTGAACAACAAAACAATATTTTTCATCATTGTATCATTACTTTTTCAATTTTGATAGCGCTATCATTAAAGGAATCGATTTAACTTAAAAGGAGGATGACGATGATTACACAAAAAACGGTGCTAACAATTGAACAACTAAATGAGAAAGTGACAGACATGATAAAACAAATTGGTGAAAAATCACCACACGCAACGAATAAGGATGGGCATTATGACGATCTTACTGTAGATTGGTGGACTTCAGGTTTTTATCCTGGATTACTTTGGCTAATGCATGATGTTACTGGTGAAGTGTCTTATCAAAAAGAGGCTGAGGGGTGGAGTCGAAAAATCGAAGCTGCATTTGATGCGTATCCGATCGTGCTGCATCATGATGTTGGTTTCCAGTTCCTTTTAACCGCAGTGATGGATTACGAACAAACCGGCAATGAGGACGGTTTGCGAATTGGTTTAAAAGCAGCAAACTATTTAGCGGGTCGATTTAATCCAGCGGGTAATTTCATTAAAGCGTGGAATGGAGATGAGAAAAAAGGTTGGGCCATTATTGATTGTATGATGAATATCTCGTTGCTTTATTGGGCTAGCAATGTAACAAATGATCCTAGTTACGCACAAATTGCAAATCACCATGCAGATACAACGCTCAAGTATGGAGTGAGAGAGGACGGAAGTACAAGCCATATCCTATCTTTTGATCCGTATGAAGGGACTTTTATTGAAGCCATTGGTGGTCAAGGTGAGGCAAGCGATTCAGCTTGGAGCAGAGGCAATGCCTGGGCATTATATGGGTTTGCTAATGCATTTAGACACACAGGGAATGAAACGTATTTGGCTGCTGCTAAGAGAATTGCTCATTATTTTATTGCTGCTTTGCCGAAAGATTCAATTCCTCTATGGGATTTTAGGTGCACCGATAGAGAGAATGCGCCTAAAGATAGCTCGGCCGCAGCGATTGCAGCGTCGGGTTTACTTGAATTAGAAGAGTATGTTCCAGAAAATGAAAAGCCTATTTATGGCGGAGCAGCTAAGTCGATACTTGAAGGTTTAACAAATAATGCCTTAGCGCCCACACATTCAGAAGCAATTCTTACTCATGCAACGGGGAATTTTCCAGTTGGTCGAGACGTTGATGTCTCCCTTATTTATGGTGATTACTACTATGTAGAAGCAATTGCTAAACTAAATGGTTGGAAACGGCGGATTTTTTAATCTGAAAAAAAACGGGGGTAAAGGATGAAAACAGCAATCGAGGCACCTGCTAACGTTCAATCGAGCCGGAATAAATCAATGAAATCGACTATTACTTGGTATTTATTTTTATTGCCGACGTTTTTAGGTATTGCTTGTTTTATCGTATATCCAGTATTCGAATCGTTCCGATTGAGTTTTTACAACTCAAACGGAACGATTGAAACGTGGGTAGGCTTCAGTAATTATGAACGAGTACTCGGGCAGAGTGCATTCTGGAATGCGGTTTATAATACGTTTTATATTGCCTTCTTTCAATTGTTACTTGCGATTCCGATTGGATTTGTATTGGCTAGTATGATTAATCGAATTCACCGTTTTAAAAGCTTATTTAAAGTTTTGTTTTTCTTACCTAATGTAACCTCAATTGTGGCAGCAGCAATGATTTTTATGTTTATTTTGCAGCCAGAAGTAGGGCTAATGAATCATATTCTTGATACGCTTGGTTTGCAAACATCACCATGGTTATCAGATCCTGCTACATCCAAATGGGGTGTTATTTTACTAACAATCTGGCACTGGATCGGTTTTGTCATCATCATTTGTTTGGCCAACTTACAAGCGATTTCTCCAGAGTTATATGAAGCATCTGAAATAGATGGAGCAACGTCGCTTCAACAATGGTTTTTTATTACGATTCCAAACATGAAAGGTACTTTTGCATTTTTGCTCATTATGGGATGGATCTCCGGGTTGCAACGATTCCAAGAAATTTTTGTTCTTGGAGGGGCGGGAGGGAGTCCTAGCAGGTCGCTCCAGACGATGGTTGCTCTTATATATGAGCGAGGCTTTGGTGGATTTGAATTTGGTATTGCTTCAGCCATCACTGTCCTTTTGTTCCTAATCATTCTACTCTTTACGGTGTTTAATTTAAAATTAACTCGGTTGAAGCTATAGGAGGTAGGTTGGATGATAGAAGATCATAAAAAAAAGCAAAAGCTCGTACAAATTATCTTATTTCTGTTACTTATCATTGTTGCTTTCATAGTCGTAGCTCCTTTTGTATGGATGGTAAGCATTAGTTTTGATCGAATGGCGAATATTCAAGTTCCTTTTCCACCGACGTTTATTCCCGACCTATTCTCCATCTTCAATTATGAACTTGTTTTTGAAAATGGACGTATTTTCAGTGCATATCTTAATTCAGCGTTTGTTACTTTTTGTTCGGTTGTGTTGCAAGTATTAGCAGCATTGCTAGGTGGGTATGCTTTCTCAAAGGGGACATTTAAAGGGAAAAAGTTATTGTTTATTATTGTCCTTGCTACCATGATGATTCCAATTGAAGCTCGCTTAATTCCACTATATTCAATGTTTAACGCAGCGGGGTTATTGAATACATTTTGGCCAGTCATCTTGCCTTCCATTTTATATGGATTTGGTGTTTTTTTAGCAAAACAATTTTTTGATCAAATTCCAGATAGTTTAAGAGAAGCGGCTCAAATTGATGGCGCAAGTGAGTTCAGAACATTCTTTCAGGTCTATGCTCCTTTAGCGGGACCAATCACAGCAACGCTTGTTATTTTATCGTTTATGGGTAATTGGAATGAATTTGTCTGGCCACTTGTTGTTTTAAATTCAGAGCGACTTCATACAATTCCTTTATTTTTAGCTAGTTTCTCATTAGAGAACGGAACATCGCTTGCAGGGATGACTATGGCGCTTGCTACGATGAGTGTCTTGCCGATTATTATCTTGTTTGTCTTTTTGCAACGTTATATCATTCAAAGCATTGCACTGAGCGGTTTAAAAGAATAGGAGGAACTATAGATGAAAATAATCCGTTTGCCTGCTGTCCTTATAACTGCATGTTCTCTGCTAGTTTTATCTGGGTGCTTGCCACAAGAAGAGTCAGAAGGAGAGGTAGTGGAAGACAGTGACTTAACGATTGCCATGATTGGAGGCTTTAAATTACAAGATACAACCGATCCGATTACAGCACAAAAATCGAAGGGATTCTATGCTGTGAAAGAAGAGTTTGAAAGGTTGCACCCTGGCGTAACGATTAATTTTGTTATCATGCCATGGAGCAATTATGTTCCGAATACGCAGGCAATGATTGCTGGAAGTCAAGCGGATGTCTATCAAATGCCAGGTGTAAATGATTTTGCTGCACAAGGGTTACTTGAACCACTTCAACCGTTTATCGATCAAGACGATTTTAATTTAAGTGTCTATCACGATAATTTAGTTGAAGGTTGGATGACATTTGGTCCTGACGATGATGAAATTGAAATCTATTCTCTGCCAGTACTTGGTGATGCTCGTTTCATTCAATACGATAAAGAACTGTTTGAACAGTGGGGAGTAGAACCGTTATCTGATTATCCATCCGTCGAAGAAGTGATGACTAAAGCAAAACAAATGACTGGAGAAAACCCTGTCACCGGTGAACAGAATTATGGGATCTATTTCACTGGAACACACGACACGGCTCTCGCACTTGCAAATTTTATGGAAGGGTTTGACGGTGAATGGGGAACGGGCCAACGTTGGGAAGATATTGAGTTAAATTTTGACTCAATGGAAATGGAACAAGCACTTGAAGCAATGATTGAGCTGTCCAGTTATATGCCCAAGAGCTTTATTAATGGCCAAGGGAATGAGCGCTGGTTGACGTCAAGCAATAATATTGCAATCGCTGTGAATCAAGGAAATGGAAACATGAAGCCGATCTATGCACAAGGACTTGAAGAACGTTTTCCTGTTGTTCAAAGTTTTAAAAATAATGATGGTGTGGGAAGCATGTTTTCTGGGAGCCCCTTTGCAATCGGGAAGACAAGTCAAAATAAAGATCTTGCTTGGGAGTTTATTAAATTTAGCTCAAGTGAATACTTTCAACGTTTCTTATGGGAAGAATGGGGAAGCACACCTGTTATAAAGGAAGCAGTTGAATGGGACAGTATACAGGAAATGGAGTTGATGATTCCAGTTCTTGAGGCAATGACCACTGCAGTAACACCAAGGTATCCGTGGGCTTCATCGCAACCTCGATATATATTGCAAGCCAAAGCAGAAGGAGCATTAACGGGAACATTGACAGTTGAGCAAGCATTAAAGGAGGCTCAACAAGAAAGCACGGAATGGATCGATTCTCGTTAAGGACTTGCAATAACATCGATTAAACTCTTTTGAAAATAAGCACGCTTTGTCCATCTACCTACACAAAAAAGCGAACATTCTGTATAATGAACGCATAAGAAAGGAGATGGATAAAGATGACAGAACGTATGCTACAAGCACCAGACCAATACAACATTGCGATTAACCTTGAAAAAGAATCAAACCTTGATCAGCAAGCGATTATATGGCGAAATGGGAGCGGTGAAAAAGTAGAATGGACTTACCGCCTCTTAATAGAAAAGATGAATCGAATAGCAAACGCGCTCACAAAGCTTGGTCTGTATAAAGGTGACCCAGTGCTGCTTCTTTTTCCTAGAGTACCAGAAGCCTATGCGACTTATTTAGCATGTTTAAAAGCAGGTTTCGTTATTATTCCTTGTTCTGGAATGTTACGTTCAAAAGATCTTGCATACAGAGTCAGTCATTCGCAAGCAAAGGGAGTGATCGCTTATGAAGGGTTAACTGCAGAGTTTAACAAACTCTCTTCAGAAGACGTACCTTCTGTGAACGTGCAAGCAACATTTGGCAAAGCGGAGGTTGGTTGGCAAGATCTCGACAAGTTGCTAGAAAATGAGAGCGTTTTCTTCGAGGGGGACACTCATAAGGATGAGATAGCATTTTTGCCTTATACATCCGGGACAACAGGGAATCCGAAAGCGGTTGTTCATACCCATGCTTGGGCATTTGCGCATTTACAAACAGCATCTACAGAATGGCTTGGAGTGGAAGCTGGTGACGTTGTTTGGGCAACTGCAGCTCCAGGGTGGCAAAAGTGGGTTTGGAGCCCATTTTTATCTGTAATCGGGAAACAAGCGACTGCGTTTGTGTATGATGGACCGTTTGATCCAAGAGTGTATCTTCAATTAATTGATGAATATAAAGTGGCTATTCTATGTGCCACACCAACGGAATACCGGATGCTGGCAAAAGAGGAGTCATTGTCTTCATTTAAACTCCAAAGCATTAAGCACGCTGTATCAGCGGGAGAACCTCTTAACCGTGCTGTTATTAGTACGTTTCAGGAACAATTTCAGCTAACGGTAAGAGATGGATATGGGCAAACAGAAAATACGCTTTTAATTGGTACGATGGTTGGAATGGAGGAGCGTCCAGGTTCAATGGGGAAACCAACCCCTGGTAACGGAGTGACCATTTTAACGGAAGAAGGGGACGAAGCAAAACCTGGTGAAGTTGGAATGATTGCAGTCCATAAGTCCGCGCCAGCTTTATTTAAGGAATATTATAAGGATGAAGAGAGAACAAGACAGTCATTTCGAGGAGAATATTATGTAACAGGTGACCTTGCAAAAAAAGATGAAGATGGCTACTTTTGGTTCGAAGGGCGAGGGGATGACATCATTATTTCATCTGGTTATACAATCGGTCCATTTGAAGTAGAAGATGCATTAACAAAACATCCAGCTGTGAAGGAGTGTGCAGTGGTAGCCAGTCCTGATGAAATTCGAGGCAGCATCGTTAAGGCGTTCGTTGTTTTAAACAAACATTCCGAAGAACTAGACCAGTTAACTGAGGAGTTGCAAGCCTTTGTCAAAGCGGAAACAGCGCCTTATAAATATCCGAGAGTCATTGAATATTTAGAAGAACTACCTAAGACAATTTCTGGAAAAACAAGACGTGTTGAGCTCCGCAAAAGAGAATCAAAACCGACTTCGTAGTTTTTTAAGATCATCGCGCAGCAAGTACCACTTGTTTTAGGTTGGATAGAGTGAGCAACTAGCAAATGGCCAGTACGTAACATCCCGTGGGAGAAGAACACCTTTACGTAAAGTGTGTTCTTCTTTATTTATAAACGTCTAAAAGGGGTAAAGAGAGATGACGGAACTCATGGTCGAATCAGTGATTTCATGGTAATCTTTCATTAAAGTATAAGAGTGAATGAAAGAGGGGAAGCGAATGAATAATCAACAACCTATATTCTTAGAACCTGTATTCCAAGAAAGGCTCTGGGGCGGTCAGAAGTTAACACATTTTGGCTATGAACTTCCGTATGAACACACAGGCGAATGTTGGGGTATTTCTGCTCATTCAAATGGGCTAAGCACAGTAAAAACCGGCCCGTATGCAGGTCACACATTAGCCGATCTATGGAAGACAGAGACTCATCTGTTTGGTGGCGAAACGACTGGTGAGTTCCCCCTGCTTGTAAAATTGCTTGATGCCAAACAAGATCTATCTGTGCAAGTGCACCCAAATGACAGTCAGGCGGCGAGACTTGAGGACAATGAAGCTTACGGAAAAACCGAATGTTGGTATGTTGTCGAGGCAGAGGAAGGCGCGGAGCTTATCTTAGGACATACTGCTACATCAAAAGCAGAGTTTGAGCAAAAGATTAAAAAAGGCGAGTGGGATGAGCTCCTTAGCCGAACACTGATTCAAGCAGGAGACTTTTTTCATGTTCCGAGTGGGACGATTCACGCTATTGGGGCAGGAAGCGTCATACTAGAAACGCAACAAAGCTCTGATACAACGTATCGCGTCTATGATTTTAACCGTACAGATGATAAGGGAAATAAGAGAGAGCTGCATCTTGATAAAGCAAAAGAAGTTTCAATGATTCCACATCAACCTTACCCATCTCAACCTACGGTTATTGAATCTAGCGTAATGCATAAAGTATTAAAACTTGTTTCAACAGAATTTTTTACGGTTTATAAAGCGGAAGTTGTCAACAAGTGGACTGCTTCTTTTAAAGCACCTTACTTGCTAATAAGTATTCTAACTGGTAGTGGTGAACTTCATGTGAACGGGATTACTTCTATTCTGAATAAAGGAGATCACCTTGTTTTGCCATGTGGGACAACTGACTTTGATGTAACAGGTAAAGTGGAAATGATAATTAGTCATACATAATGATAGCCACCTCTAAGATCTTGGAATTCCCAAGCAGTCTTAGAGGTTTTTTTGAAGTGCGCTTTAAGTTGATTTTCCTAGAAATCTTGTTTTGGCTAAAAATCCTGTCGGTATGTACATGGAAAGAGACAGATGAAATTTGTAAACTAGTAGAAAGAATATGTAAGCGTTTGCTTTTCGGTTAATTATATTTGAAAAAAGGAGCGGTATTATGATTCAAAATCCAATACTAACAGGCTTTCATCCAGATCCAAGCATTTGCCGAGTTGGTGATGACTATTATGTTGCTACATCCACATTTGAGTGGTTCCCAGGTGTGATGATCTACCATTCGAAAGACTTGAAAAATTGGCGTCTTGTAAGTCGACCTCTGAATCGCATAAGCCAACTGAATATGACTGGAAATCCAGACTCTGGTGGGGTTTGGGCTCCATGCTTAAGTTATGCAGATGGCATGTTTTGGCTCATTTATTCAGATATTAAAATTGTTGAAGGAGCTTGGAAAGACGGACATAATTATTTGGTTACGTGTAATGAAATTGATGGGGAGTGGAGCGAGCCCGTTTATTTAAACAGCGCAGGATTCGATCCATCGTTATTCCACGGTGAGGACGGGAAGAAGTATTTACTGAATATGGTTTGGGATTATCGCCCTAATAAGCATTCGTTTAATGGGATTGCCCTACAGGAATATGATCATGCTCAGAAGAAACTTGTAGGCAAGTCGGAAATAATTTTCACTGGAAGTGAGCTTGGATTAACGGAAGCACCTCACCTTTATCAAATTGATGGTTATTATTATTTACTGACGGCAGAAGGTGGAACAAAATATGAACATGCGGCAACTCTTGCTCGTTCAAAAGATCTAACTGGACCGTATGAACTACATCCTAAAAATCCTATTTTATCAAGCTGGGGTAACCCTCTTCATCCTCTGCAAAAAGCTGGTCATGGATCAATGGTTCAGACACAGGATGGACAGTGGTATTTAGCTCATCTGATGGCACGACCAATTCACCGACTAGGAAAAAAGATAACCGAAGAAAGAGGCTACTGTCCGCTTGGTCGAGAAACAGCAATTCAAAAGATGGAGTGGGAGAATGGTTGGCCAATTGTAACAAATGGTCCTCTCCCGTCAACAGAAGTAGAGGCCCCGAATTTGCCTGAAGTAAAATGGGAGCAATCGTTTACAGGTAAAGATCTGTTTGAAGGCAAGGAACTGCTTCCTTGTTACCAGACGCTACGGATCCCATTTTCAGATGAACTTGGTGAAATAAAAGATGGAACGTTACGTTTGTTCGGAAGAGAATCGCTTGGTTCCAGATTTACTCAGTCTCATGTGGCTAGAAGGTGGCAAGATTTTAGCTTTGATGCTGAAACAGTGGTTTCCTTTAGTCCAGATTCATTCATGCAAGCCGCGGGGCTAGTTTGTTATTACAACACAGCAACGTGGGTCTCCTTACAGATTACGTGGTGTGAAAAGAAAGGGAGAGTATTACAGTTGCTTTCATCTGATCGAGGAAATGTCGCGGTTGATGGTGAATCGATTCCACTTCCCGATGAAGCCGAGTTTGTTTATTTACGGACAGCTGTACGCGAAGATATGTTTACTTTTACTTACTCGTTGGACGGACAAACGTATGAGAAGTTAGCTCCATCGTACTCTTCATATAAATTATCCGATGACTATGTTAATGGTGGTGGCTTTTTTACCGGCGCATTTGTTGGAATGCATTGCCAGGATACATCGGGGAATCGCAGCACAGCAACGTTTACATCCTTCTCTTATAACCCAGTGTATGAAGACAAACATATGCATATAAAGAGCATGGAAAAGCAGGGAACGGTTTGATGGGACTTGCCAGTATGTATGAAGATTATTTTCGGATTGGTGCAGCTTGTGCGCCAGACCGACTAGATAAACAAGGAATGCATATTGCTGAACACTACCGTTCAATAACAGCTGAAAATTGTATGAAGCCAATGGAGATTCAGCCAGCGGAAGGCTTATTTGATTTTCGTCAAGCTGATAAATTAGTCGATTATGCCTTTGAACATCAACTTGATGTTCGTGGTCATACGCTAGTTTGGCATAATCAAACTGGCGAATGGATGTTTAAAGACGGAAACAATCATGTCACAAAAGAAACATTATTTTCTCGGATGAAAACGCATATCGCAACGGTTATGGCACGCTATCCTCTGATTAAAAGTTGGGATGTGATAAATGAAGCAATTGCAGACGAAGACAACCGTTTTTTACGAGAATCCATGTATTCTCGTATTGCTGGTGAATCCTATATCGAACATGCCTTTGAATGTGCCCATGAAGCAAACCAGAGTGCAAACTTGTTTTACAATGATTACAATGAGTCTGACCCTAAAAAGCGAGATAAAATTGTCCGGCTTTTAAAAGGCTTACTCGAAAAAGGCATTCCTGTGCATGGCATTGGGATGCAAGGACATTGGAACTTATATGGTCCTTCAATTGAAGAGATTCAAGCAGCAATTGAAGCATATGCCTCATTGGGGTTGCGTATAGAAGTAACGGAGCTTGATCTCTCTCTGTTTGATTGGAACGATCGACGATGCGATTTGCTTGAACCGACAAGTGAAATGTTAGAACTGCAAGCGAATCGTTATGATGAGATCTTTTCTTTGTTTCGATCTTATAAAGACGTCATTGATTCTGTTACTTTCTGGGGGGCTGCTGATGATTACACATGGTTAAGTGATTTCCCAGTTAAAGGGCGCAAAAATTGGCCGTTCTTATTTGATGATCGATTTCAGCCAAAAGAAAGTTATAAAAGAGTGACACATTTTAGTCGATTGGAGCGAGTGTGAGATGGCGTATGATAGTGGTTGGCTTCCAAGCTTGAAGAGCAACAAAGAGCTACGTACTCTGGTTGTGCAACTACCTGGTAGCAAAAAAAACACGATTGAAACAATTCTTAGAACATACATGGTTTACTTATTTGAAGAGCTTGAAGTAAAACGAAATGATCGTACCGATGCTGAATTAACAATTGCAACCTTTGAAGATCTTGGTGAAACTCCCGTAAATGATTTAGGGGGAGAAGGTTATCTAATTGAGAAAAGGGATCATCATACAACGATAAAAGCTGAGACTGAACAAGGATTAATGTATGGGTTATTTTTTCTAATGAAGCAGTTGCAATTAGGAAACAAGCTGCATACGATTGATGCTTTTGAAAGACCTGCATCACCAATCCGAATGATTAATCACTGGGATAACATGGACGGAACGGTTGAACGAGGGTATGCAGGTAGATCATTGTTTTTTGAAAACAATGCATTTATTCATGATGAGGAACGTATTACAGCTTATGCAGAAATGCTTGCTTCTGTTGGCATTAATGCACTGACGATGAATAATGTGAACGTCCATGAAGTAGAAACTTATTTAATTGACGAATCCTTGTTGCCAGATGTTGCAAAACATGCAGCTATATTCAAGAAATATGGCATCTCTCTTTACTTATCAATAAACTATGCTAGTCCAATTGTCCTTGGGAAATTAGATAGCGCTGATCCACTTGATAAGGCGGTTATATCTTGGTGGAAGAAACAAGCGGAAATCATTTATCGCCATGTGCCAGAGTTAGGTGGTTTTGTTGTGAAAGCTGATTCGGAGCATCGACCAGGTCCATTTACATATGGTCGGACCCATGCTGATGGAGCTAACATGCTGGCAGCAGCAATTACTCCATTTGGAGGAACGGTTTTCTGGCGGTGTTTCGTTTATGATTGTCTGCAAGACTGGCGGGACCGTACGACTGATCGAGCGAGAGCCGCTTATGATCATTTTGCTAAGTTAGATGGTCAATTCGCCGAAAATGTCATTTTGCAAATCAAAAGTGGACCAATGGATTTCCAAGTGCGAGAACCAGTTACACCATTGTTTGGCGCATTAAAACAGACAAACCATGTCATTGAATTTCAGATCGCGCAGGAGTATACAGGTCAACAGATTGATGTTTGTTTCTTGCCGCCGATGTGGCAGGAGATCCTTGAATTTGATACACATGCAAAAGGCGAGGGCACAACAGTCGCTAAGATTGTGACAGGAAACGTTTATAAGCCTCTGCGAATGGGGATGACGGCCGTTGTTAACACAGGACGAGATTCAAACTGGACGGGTCATACGTTTGCGCAAGCGAACTTGTATAGTTACGGAATGATGGCTTGGAATCCTGAAGTAGATGTTGAAAGACTGAGCAGTGATTGGACGAAGCAAACGTTCCCGCAAGTGCCGGAGAAGACCATTCAATTTATTGAGGAAGTCCTTCGCGAATCATGGGAAGTCTATGAATCATATACTGCGCCACTTGGGGTTGGCTGGATGGTTAATACTGGTCACCATTATGGTCCTGATGTAAACGGCTATGAGTATTCGCCTTGGGGAACATACCATTTTTCTGATCGCGATGGGATGGGAGTAGATCGCACTGATAGTGGAAGCGGCTATTATCGCCAATATGAGCCAGAGGTCCAAACGATTTATGGAGAGAGAGAATCTTGTCCAGACGAACTCTTGTTATTCTTTCACCACGTTCCATATCGCCATCGTTTGAAAAGTGGGAAAACAGTCATTCAGCACATTTATGATAGTCATTTTGCCGGTGTAGAGAAAGTAGAGCAATGGGCAAACGAATGGAGTACTTTTAAAGAAACGGTTCCAAAACACCAGGCAGATCATATTGAGGCAAAATTTGACGCACAATTAAAAAATGCGAAAGAATGGCGCGATCGAATTAACACTTATTATTACCGCATGTCTGGGATAGAAGATTCAAAAGGACGGACGATTTATAAGTAATTAACTATATAAATCTAAATCGAGGATGAGAACAGTTAAAAAAGATCGAGGAAGTTTTATTCACTCGATCTTTTGCTATTTAATAGGTTAATGGTTAGATAAGAGCGGCTTTTTTTATGTTTGTTAAATGTGCTTAACAACAAATGCACCAACCCCAATTAATACATATAAAATCGCCATATAAGCAATAATCATACCAGTTTCAATCATTTCGACTCCCATGCCAAACAAAACAATTAATAAAAAACTACTGCCAATCATAACAAAGTAAAAAGCGATTAAGAAATACTTCTTTAGTAGTAACAGAACTCGTTCGTCCATTTCAGGGATATTGCCCTTGCGCTTTTTCTTCCATTTTGAAAGTAAAATGGGAATGAGTGAACCGATAATAGTTGCTATGATAGCTGTTATTATGACTCCGAAATTCAAATCATACTCTTCGCGAACGAAGTAAACGCCAATAGATGATCCAGTGAATGCACAAAGGATGAAAAAGGCATAAATAAGAAACGCATATTTTTTCTTCATACTACTCCTCCTTTTTTTTCGTTTCCAAATAAAAGATTTGTTCAATTGGAACTTCAAAATAGTCGATTAACTTTAACGCGAGTTCTAGACTTGGATTGTATTTATTTTTCTCGATGGCATTGATCGTTTGACGCGTAATTTGTAAATCTTCTGCCATCTGCACTTGGCTAATTCCTTTTTCTAATCTAATTTCTCGTATATGATTAATGACCTTCACCGGCTATCTCTCCAAATCGTAAAGATATCTTTACATTTATTGTACACTATTTAATTTATATGTGTAAAGATATCTTTACTAAAAAAGAATCCTATTTTAGAGAAATGAATTCTGACTATTTAGTGACTTCGAGGAATAATTCCTTTCTTCATGCTATGATAAGAATAATCTGAAAAATAAAGTCGCTAAGGAGTGGTGAAATGGGACTCGCTAGATGGAATTTAAGCAGTTTATGTGGAGGGTTAGATGAAAAAGGTAGGAGCAAGTTTGTGGAGCGAATACAAAGAGATTTGAATACGCTAAAAACAAAAGCCAACAAGGTTTGCTTAAATAATGACGAGCTTCATTTAATATCTAACGCGATTGCTTATATTGAAGCACTTGAATCCCTTTCCTATTGCATTGCGACAGAAGAAATAGATGAGATGGAACAAACAAAGTTAGAGAATGATCTTATTTCTTTAAAAGGAGAAGTGAAAGCGATTATTGCTAGTCAACAAGTACTTGCAACAACATTAACTGAAAGGCAATTGACTGATTGGTTAAGAGAGTTAGATAAACCATTTGTTACAGTACTTAACAAAATGGTTCGAGACGGTAAGAAATTTGGAGATCAGTCGTTGCCTCGTTTAGTGGAAGAAACAACATCTACAATGGAACAATTGGCAACTGAGTTGCGAAAGCGGTTAACGATTGAGTATTACGAGGAAGGTGAAGCGCGGAGGGTGCCATATGTACAAGCATCCCAGATGGCACGCATGGAGGTTAATGAAAAGAAGCAAAAAGAGTTTGTTGGATGGATGAACAAAACATTTAAAGACGCGGCGCCATTATTTGCCCGAGTTTATAATCAGATCATCGCTTCCAGAATAGCAGAATATGAACGCAGGGGCATTCATTATTTGGATGAGTCGTTATTGATGAATGGTTCTTTCTGTTAAGTAATGGGTTATTGGAACTAGCACGTAAAGACCCTCAATTCTCAAGTAAGTTCCAACGTTTTCTAAGTGAAACGGGAACGCTTCCCGTCGAACAATTAGTAGCCATACATCTGCAAGAAACGTTGTCAGAACCTGCATTTTGGAAAGCTTCGATGGAAAACGTTGTCGCAGATATTGATCGATTCTTCACAAATCATGAGTTGCACTCTACTCCAAAAGAATGAAAGAAGAATCGACCAATCTATGGACGACTGAATCTCATATTAGCGATATGCTTGTATGAGAGGAGGCGAAGAGAGTGAGTATTTTACTGAAGCGTTGGGTTCTTTTTCTTTTTGGAAACAAAGACGCGTTTTATCAAGAAACGATGCAGCGAGTCGAACGAACAGAAGTCTCGTATTATCAAGAATGTAGATGTAGATAAAGGAGGTGCAGCCGTTCAAGGTGAACGGCTTTTTTAGATCTTAAGCATTGACTTATATACCCCTAATGGGTATATTTAGGTGAAAGGAGATGATTCATGGTGAAAACGAATTATCGCGTTGGTATACTATTATTTGATCATGTTGATGTTTTAGATTTCGCAGGTCCATATGAAGTGTTTAATATGACGACGTTCAAAGCAGAAGATGTTAAGGATTTGATGAGGAATGAGTCATTGGATAAACCATTTACTGTTCATACAGTATCAAAAGACGGGGAGCGAATTAAAGCGAATCACGGTCTTGTGATACAGCCGGAATATCGTTTTTCAAACCACCCTCGTTTTGATGTAATTGTTGTGCCAGGAGGACCTCTAAAGGCAATCGAATCTGTAACCACCGATAAAGAGATTATTCAGTGGATTGCTTCACAAGAAGATAAGATTGTAACGTCTGTATGCACTGGGGCGTTTTTTGTGGCGAAAGCAGGGTTGTTAAAAGGAAAGAAAGCAACAACAAATAAAGCGGCCATCCGTCTTTTAGCAAAGCGATTTCCCGATACTGAAGCAATAAAGGGCGCTAAGTATGTGGACGAAGGAAATGTAATAACAGCGGCGGGAGTGTCATCAGGTATCAATATGTCTTTGCATGTTGTTGCCAAGCTCATTGGAAAAGATGCATCTACACGAACAGCTGATACGATTGAGTTTGTAAACGATGATGAAGTTCTATTCAACTGACATTCATTTGTTTTTTAGCGATGCTTGTTTCTGGAACCATTGCAAGTAAGACGAGACCGATAATAAAAAGGATAACTAGGCTAAACACACCTGCGTTCGTATTACCAGTAAGTTGTGCGGTAATTCCGAGGAGCAAAGGTCCCATAATTGCAGCAAATTTGCCAAACACATTATAAAAACCAAAAAACTCATTCGATTTATGTTTTGGAATTAGCTTAGCAAAATAAGAACGACTTAATGCTTGAATGCCTCCTTGAGAAGTAGCAACAAGCATTGCTAATATCCAGAAATCAAACGTTGTTCGTAAAAAGAATGCATAAATGCAAACAATAATATAAACACAAATGCCAACATAAAGCATTTTTTTGCCAGTAAATCGTTGTGCCAGACGTCCATATAAAATGGAAAATGGAGCGGCAACAATTTGTGTAATGAATAGGACGATAAGAAGATCGGTCGCACTGATGCCTAAGTCGCTTCCGTATGCAGTTGACATTTTAATAATCGTACCAACACCATCAATATAAAAGAAGTAAGCAAGCAAGAAAAGAAAGAGTGGACGATATTGTTTCATTTCTTTAAATGTGTGACCGAGTCGTTTAAAACTCGTGGAGATTGGATTCGGAACTCGTTCAATATAGTAGTGTTGTTTCACATGTTTAAAAAGTGGGATTGTAAAAAGGCCCCACCAAAGTGCTGTGATCAAAAAAGCAATTTTACTGGCCGCACCAAATGAAATTGGAATAATCTCCATTTGTGCTAAAACGATAATAGCGATACTAATTAGAAAGGGAATACAGCTCCCTATGTAGCCAAGGCCGTAACCTCTTGAAGATACATCGTGCATTTTCTCTTCTTTTGACACATCAACTAAAAATGCATCATAAAAAATATTTGCTCCAGCAAATCCGACTGCAGTGATCGTATAAAGAATAAGAAAAGTGAGCCAGTTATCTCCTGGTACAAATGCCATCATAGCAGTGGAACCAACACCTATAGCAAAAAAGAAAGCAAAAAAACGTTTCTTTAGTCCTTTGTAATCGGCAATTGTTCCAAGTATAGGACTAAGCATTGCTAAGATAAATGTAGCAATCGCAATGGTGTAGCCAAGGTAAGCAGTTGAATTAACATCGCTGATGCCAGCATCTGTTGCAACTGCTTTAAAGAAAAGTGGAAACACAGCGGTTGTGATGATAATAGAATAAGCAGAATTTGCCCAGTCGTATAACATCCAACTACTTTCTTCTTTTGTAAACTGTTTCTTTCCCAATATGGTTTCCCCCTATAAAATTGTGCTTGTGTTTGCTAGACTTTTTTGCTTGTTAATCTGTTAAACGTAGGAACGTAGGAGGTTCGTAAAGGTTGAATCCTTATTATATTGTACGCGTTATATGTAATGTTAAGATTAAGTACAAGTAAAGAAATATTCGGTATACTATAATAAAAACCTTCTAAGGTAGGGATTTCATGACGAAAAAAGCATATGGGCACATAACGAGGATGAATCAGGGAGAAAAACAGCTGTTAGTGTTTAGACATTCGGTGGAAGAAGCGGGGATTCAAATCCCAAAAGGAACAATTAAATCAGGGGAAACTCCATATGAAGCGGTTATTAGGGAGATGGCTGAAGAAACAGGGTTAGTAGAGTTTTTATCTGTTAAGAAAGTTGCAGAAGACTGTTGGAAGGCGGACGATGGGACCAGACATGAACGTTTCTTTTATGAGATGCAGATAAATACGGCCGAAGATGAATGGACAATTTCTCCTACTGGAGGCGGGGAAGAAGAAGGGATAACATTTTCCTATTTCTGGATTTTTTCAGATGATGAAGTAGAATTAGCAAGAGGGCATGGTGACTATATTTATCGGGTGTTAAGTAAATAAAGGAGAAAAAAGAGTTAACTTCTTATAAAAAGTATGAGAAAGAGATATATAAGTCACTGGTTCAGATTGATGTAAATAAAAGAACCCAATGAGAAAAAGTCATTGGGTTCTTTTGTGTTGCTATTTCATTTTTGAATTTTGCTCTTTCAGCAACTTACGAGCTGTTTGTGGTGCTAGCCAGAGAGTCGGAAGCATAACAAGGGATACAGGGACTGCTGTTAATACAATGAAGGACTGGAGCGAATCAATGCTGCCTTGACCTAAAAACAGAAGGACAGAAGCAACGGCACCAAAGATGAGCGCCCAAAATATACGGATACCTCTTGGAGGTGTGTTTTGTCCTGTAAGAATCATTGAAATTGAATATGCAATTGTGTCAGCAGTTGTTGCAACAAAGACGCACGTGACTACTAGAAAGGCAACCACAAAGATCGTGCCAAGTGGAAGCTGTGAAACAATTGTAAACACAGACGCTGGTAACCCTCCTTCAAAAAGGGGTTCACTTACAGAACCAGGGTTGTTTATTTCAAAGGATAGCCCAGTCCCACCGACAACAGTAAACCAAAAATTAGTAACGATTGGGGCGATGATTATGACAGAAAGAAACAATTCGCGAATCGTTCGACCCTCAGAAATCCGGCTTATAAAGATCGCCATTATTGGACCAAATCCAATAAACCAAGCCCAGAAGAAAACTGTCCATCTGGAAAGCCAGCCTTCATCACCTCTGTAAGTGCTCATTGGTAGAAAGTTTTGCAAGTAAGAGCCAAATCCGCTAATAAAGTTATCGATGACGAAGCGAGCTGGTCCAAGGAATAAGATTGCTATTGCTAACACAAGCGTAAAGATAATATTAAATCGACTTAACCACTGAATACCTTGATGAACACCCGTTGCCGCAGATACTGCTGAAATTCCTACGAGTATAAAAATCATTGCAAGCTGTGTGGCAAATGTGTCTGGCAATCCGAATACCAAATTCAAGCCATAGCCGGCTTGTAAGCCTAAGAAGCCAATTGGACCGATTGTCCCTGCACAAGCAGCTAAAATCGAGACAATATCTACTGTGGTACCAAGTACACTTTTTTTCATAATACGTTCACCGAAAATCGGGTATAGCAAAGCGCGTGGCTTTAGTGGCTGTCCTTTTTTCTTCGCGTACATTAGAACGACAACGCCAAGAGTACCAATCATACTCCATCCAATGAAACCCCAATGCAAAAATCCTGTGGATAATCCAGCCTGAACCGCCGTTGCAGTTGCGCCACTTTCTTCAAAGAATGGCGGTGTGTCTAAATAATGATACATTGGTTCCGCAGCTGCCCAGAAAACTCCTCCACCAGCTAAGAGAGTTGTCATAATCATCGCTAACCATTTAAAACGAGAAATTTGTGGTTTGTTTTTATCTCCGAGCCGGACTGTCCCTAGTTCAGTGAAGCTCATTGCAACGACAACGAAAAAGGTCACAAGCATAAGCACTTGCCAAAAAGCTCCGAAATAATTTGATGACCAAGCAAAGCCAGTATTAATTAATGACCCAACAACATCTGCATTAATCAAAGAGGCAATTACAAATAGAAGCAATAAACCTCCGCTTATCGCAAATGTAGGCCAATCGAGTTTTGTATGTCTCAATGAGATCCTCCTGATAATCATTCATAAGTTTCGAATCATAGCATGTTCATCTTTGTACGACAAGGGGAAATTGCTTAATCTGAAAAAGACAGTATATTCTATTTTGTGGCACGGAATAAAAACTTATCCACCTTTTATTTATTTACATCAAGGTATCTTTTGTTTGACGATTCTGGATTTGTCAATTACACTAATAAAAACATTAATCCATATCATATAACTAGGTTTTATAGGAATAGGTGGGGATAGTTGTGCAAGTTCAGCTTAAACAAATAGAAAAGTCGTTTCAAAAAGACAAAAATGAAGAACTACATGTTCTAAATCAGATTGATTTAACCATTAACCAAGGCGATTTTGTCTCGCTTCTCGGTCCTTCTGGTTGTGGGAAATCTACAATTTTAAATTTAATTGCCGGGCTTGACTTGCCTTCTAGTGGAGAAGTGATCGTCAATGGAGAAACGGTTAGAAAACCGGGAAATGATCGGGTCGTTGTTTTTCAAGAGGCAGGGTTGTTTCCTTGGATGAATGTACTTGAAAATGTAACGTATGGTTTGAAATTAAAAGGTTTTTCAAATAAAGAAAGTTCAGATAAAGCGTTGGAAGGATTGCGAATGGTTCACCTTGGCAATTTCACGAAAGCTTATCCCCACGAACTTTCTGGTGGAATGAAGCAGAGAGTAGCGATTGCAAGAGCGCTCGTAATGGATCCTGACATTTTACTAATGGATGAACCTTTTGCTGCTCTAGATGAACAAACACGAATGGTTCTTCATAAAGAGTTGCTTGAAATTTGGGCAAATACTGGAAAGACCATTTTATTTATTACACATAATATCCGCGAGGCTGTTATGCTTTCAAATCGCATTGTTTTAATGGGGACTAGACCTGGGCGGATCAAAAAAGAATTTCCTGTTCAAGTAGCTTTACCACGTGATTCTTCTGATAGTAATTTGGTTGATTTAGAGCGAAGAATTCTTGCTGAACTTGAAGAAGAAATGGAAAAAGTATTAAAGGAGGAGTTTGGTGATGGTTACAGCTATAAGACGGATCGTGTTCATCGCGATGATCGTGGCCACTTGGGAGATCATATCTAAAGTTGGACCATTTCCGACCTTCTTATTTCCCCCGCTACTTATTCCAAATGACCCTGGGGGTATAACTGTACTAAGTACATTAGTAAATGGATTACTATCTGGTCAGATTTTACAAGCTACTGGAATAACATTAGGGCGTTTGCTTATAGGTTTCGCAATAGCGATTACACTAGGTCTTATTCTTGGTTATTTAATTGCCCGTTACAAACTTATTGATGATACTCTTGGTTTTTTAGTTACTGCATTACAATCCATTCCGAGTATCGTTTGGTTTCCATTAGCAATTGTTTGGTTTGGACTTGGAAATGCAGCCATATTGTTTATTGTCACAATTGGGGCTACTTGGACCATGACTGTTAGCGCAAGCACCGGATTTAAAAATGTGCCAAGTCTCTATATGAATGTCGCGAAAACGCTTGGTTCGAGTGGTGGTCATTTGGCACGTACGGTCATCTTGCCAGCTTCGGTGCCCCATTTAATCTCGGGATTAAGAATGGCTTGGGCATTTGCTTGGCGTGCCATTATGGCAGGTGAGCTTCTAGGTGCTTCAGGAGGTCTTGGTTATTTGTTAAGTATGGGTCGTTCGCTACAGCAAATGGATTTAGTGTTATCAATTATGATTATCATAGGTGTTGTCGGCACAATTGTTGATAACCTTGTGTTTTTACGGATGGAGCGTACTGTCCAAAAAAGGTGGGGGTTAAAACCCGGTTTAAATTAAAGAGATAAAGGGAGAGAAATGGATATGAAAGCATCAGTAAAAGTTGGTATAGCTGCAATTAGCACAGGTGCAGTACTTGCGGCCTGTGGGGGGGGAGCAACGGAAGGAGAAGTGCGAATTGCATACTTTCCGAATTTAACGCATATCGCAACAATTGTTGCGCTTGAAAATGATTATTTTACTGAGGAATTTGGTGATGAAGCCACTTTTACAACGATGACTGTGCCAGATGGTGGTGCTTTTATGGAGGCGATGTCGTCAAATGAAATTGATATCGGTACAGTTGGTCCTGGACCAGCGATGAATATTTACACGCAAGAACCGGCACATTCAATTGTAGCAGGGGCTGTGAATGGTGGCGCAGTTCTTATGGCACGAGATGGGGCAGGAATTGACTCTGTAGAGGACTTAGCAGGTGAAAGTGTAGCTATCCCAACCATTGGTTCAACCCAAGACTTAATGTTACGAAAAGCACTTGCTGATGCTGGTGTGGAGGCAGATGATGTAAATCTTGTGCCTCAGGCTCCCGCTGATACGTCAACCTTATTCATGCAAGAAGATGTGGCTGCTGCTGCAACTCAAGAACCGTGGGGAAGTTTCTTAGCGGATAATTTAGATGCAGCGTTCTTATTAGATGCCGATGAGTTTGCTTGGGGAGAAGAGTCTACAAATACTGTTGTTACCGCTTCTCATAATTTTATTGAAGTAAATGAAGACTTAACGCGTGCCTACTTACGTGCTCATACTCGAGCTGTTGAGTTTGTTCAAGACAATCCAGATAAAGCGGCAGAACTTTTTGTGTCTCATATTGAAGCTGAAACGTCGAATGAACTTGATTTAGATGAGATCAAACAATCAATGGAACGGTTATTTCCAACGGTAGATGTAAATGAACAAGTATTAAGGGAAATGGCCGAAATAAGTCATGAAGCTGGTCAAATGAGATCAACTGATATAGACGGATTAGTTGATTTGCAATACGTGGATTAAGTAGATTTAAGCAAGTCGACTTTGTTTCCTGTAGAACATAGATAAAATACCTCAGAGTTTATCTCTGGGGTATTTTTAATAAAGCCATTAGTAACATACAAGTGCATTTTAAATCCCTCCCCCTCTTTTCATTGTTTGTGAAGCGATTCGAGATCTAGTGCTAGTTTGTAGTATGAAACGATTTGGTTTATCTTTCGTATAGGTAATAATGAAATGAACGAAGGGGGCACTGTTTTAATGAATGATATTGAGTTTAATCCTCCGAAAGTAAAGGCATCGATACTTGAGAGAAATCTCTACTTTGGATGTTTTATCTTGCTCGTTATTCAGTGGGGCTTCTTTATTTATCTAGTACCTTCATTGCCGCAAGAAGTACCGATTCATTCATCTTCTCTTAGTGGAGGAAATTATTCGTATGGGCCAAAATGGACAATCATCATTTTACCAATTTTAGCTACGGTGATGGCGGGAGCGATGTTTGGAGTGCGATTTGCAGTAAGAATGATGAATTTTCCCGTCCAAGTAACAGAGGCAAATGCTGCTGTGCTTATCCAATTGTGTCGAGATTTTATTGCTCAAATGAATCTCACTATAGTTTCTTTGTTTTTTGCTATCTTTATAGATTTTAGCCTTGTCGCAACGGATCGGGTAATCGAGGGATTTTGGGTAGTTCCAGGAGGCATCCTAGTCTGGCTCTTTGGAGTAATGATTTATTACATTATCGTAATGCGAAAAAGAGGAAAAGAACAGATGGAGAAATGAGAAATCTGCATAAAAGATGCAGTTTTTTTTTTTTGCCGCATAGATTGGTCTATATGGGCATCGGGGAGCAGAAAGGTGGTGCGTATGAAAGGGATAATTTTAGCAGGAGGTAGTGGTACGAGGTTATATCCAATTACCCGGGCAATATCGAAACAGCTTTTGCCAATTTATGATAAGCCAATGATCTATTATACGCTTTCATTGTTAATGTTGACGGGAATGAAAGAGTTTTTAATTATATCCACACCGGAAGATACAGGTCGATATGAACAAGTGCTTGGGGATGGTAGGAACCTTGGTATCAGTTTAGAATATGCAATTCAGCCAGATCCAGGGGGATTAGCGCAAGCATTTATCATTGGGGAGACGTTTATCGGCAAGAGCGATGTAGCCCTCATTTTAGGCGACAATCTCTTTTATGGACACGGGTTACCTGAATTACTTGTAAAAGCAATTGAAAAAAATACAGGGGCAACCGTATTTGGCTATTACGTAAAGGATCCGGAACGATTTGGTGTTGTTGATTATGATGAAAGTGGAAACGTTCGATCGATTGAAGAAAAACCAGCACAACCAAAGTCAAACTATGCGGTTACTGGACTTTATTTTTATGATAACAGGGTCGTTGAAATAGCAAAACAGCTGCAACCGTCTGACCGTGGCGAACTTGAAATTACGGATGTCAATAAAGCCTATTTGGAATTAGGTTGTCTACATGTTGAACGCCTTGGCAGAGGGATTGCTTGGCTCGATACAGGTACTCATGAGTCTTTACTTGAAGCATCACAATTTATACAGACAATTGAGAAGCGACAAAGCTTAAAAATTGCATGTATAGAAGAAATCGCTTATCGGATGGGCTATATCTCCAAAGAGAAACTAGCAGAACTTGCTCAGCCTCTCAAAAAAAATGAATATGGTGCATATTTGCTTAGTGTTGCTAAGCGAGGGGGAAAATAACGTGGAAATTCTACAAACAAACCTTAAAGATGTTGTCATGATTGAACCGAATGTGTATGCCGATGATCGAGGATATTTTTTAGAAACGTATAACAAAGGGACATTAGAAAAACTAGGGCTGAACGGGGATTTTGTGCAAGATAATCAGTCTTTATCCAAACCAGCCGGTACACTCCGAGGTCTACATTATCAGCTTATACCGGATGCTCAAACAAAAATTGTTCGTTGTGTCCAAGGTGCAATCTATGATGTTGCTGTTGATATTCGAAAAGAGTCACCAACCTACAAACAATGGGTTGGCGTTGTTTTGAGTGCTTATAACCAACGACAACTCGTTGTGCCAAAAGGGTTTGCTCATGGGTTTTGTACGCTTGTGCCAGATACGCTTGTCGCATATAAAGTTGACCATTCCTATTCTCCACAAAACGATCGTGGTATTCGCTGGAACGATCCGACATTTGCGATTGATTGGCCGTGTAGCAACCCGGTTCTTTCAAAAAAAGATCGATCACACCCGTTATTTCATGAAGCAGATATGAATTTTTAATTGGGGGAGAGAAGATAAGATGAACGTGTTTATTACTGGAGGCGCCGGTTTTATCGGTAGTGCCTTTGTCCGGTATCTAGCAAATCGCCACCCTGAAGATCATCTAATTGTTTATGACAAGCTTACTTATGCGGGTAATCTTGATAATTTAAAACAAGTGCAAGGTTGTACATTTATCCGTGGCGACGTTTGTGACCGGAAAATGGTTGAGGAAACAATGCAAAACCACGAGGTTAACGCAGTTGTTCACTTTGCCGCTGAATCACATGTTGATCGAAGCATTGAGCATTCAGGCATCTTTGTACAAACCAATGTAGTAGGAACCCAAACATTGCTTGAGGCAGCAAAAGCGGTTGGTGTAAAAAAGTACATTCAGATCTCAACCGATGAAGTGTACGGGTCGCTTGGTCCAACAGGTTATTTTACAGAGGAAACGCCTCTTGCTCCAAATAGCCCATATTCTGCGAGCAAAGCAGCTGCAGACTTGCTTGTGCGTGCTTATTATGAGACTTACGGAATGGATGTCATGATTACGAGGTGTTCAAATAATTATGGACCTTATCACTTCCCAGAGAAACTTATTCCACTCATGATTACAAACGCCTTGCAAAATAAGCCATTGCCAGTTTACGGCGATGGACAGCATATAAGAGATTGGCTTCATGTCGATGATCATTGCAAGGCCATTAATCTAGTGCTAAGAAAAGGAAAACCAGGCGAAGTTTATAACATTGGTGGACACAATGAACATACAAATATGGATATTGTGCAGCGAATCGTTCAGACATTAGGTGTATCTGAAGAGTTGATTCATTTCGTTGAGGACCGCCTTGGTCATGATCGTCGTTACGCAATCGATTCAACAAAGATAGAGAATGAATTAGGCTGGAAACCAGATTATACGTTTGAGCAAGGTATTGTGGAGACGATTGATTGGTACATTCAAGAGAAGGATTGGTGGCGGCGAGTACTAACAGGTGACTATCGTCAGGTGGACCAATGAAAGTACTTGTGACTGGGGCGAAAGGGCAGGTTGGCTCTGCTGTCACGAAACAATGTTTAGAATCAGGATTTCATGTTGTAGCTCTTGGACGGCAAGAGTTGGATATCGTTGATGAGACGCAAGTGGCAAAGACGTTTGCTGCAGAGAAGCCAGATGTTATTATCCATTGTGCAGCTTATACAAATGTAGATCAAGCAGAATCTGAACCTGTGGAGGCTTTTAAAGTGAATGCTGTAGGCACACGAAATCTTGTGACTGCTGCACAACTTATAGGCGCCAAGTTTGTATATGTGAGCACTGATTATGTTTTTGATGGTACGACCAAAAAACCGTTAGATGAAAAGCTGCCAACTTCCCCCCTTGGGGTATATGGACAATCAAAACGTGCTGGTGAAACAGCAGTTGAAGAGCTTCATACACGCTTTTATATCGTTCGGACTTCTTGGGTGTATGGACATCAAGGATCAAATTTCGTGAAGACAATGGTTAAACTTAGTAAGTCGAATCAACAAATAAAAGTTGTAGCCGATCAAGTTGGGTCCCCTACTTATGCAGAGGACCTTGCAGAAACAATTGTGGAACTCATAAAAACAGAACGTTACGGGACGTATCATGTTTCAAATAGTGGTGCATGCAGTTGGTATGAGTTTGCAAAGAAAATCTTTGAACTTGCTGAGCAAGAAGTAACTGTGAATAAATGTACAACAGCTGAATTTCCTAGACCTGCTCAAAGACCTGCGTATTCTGTGTTTGACCACCGGGCATTAAGAGAGAATGGATTCAAGCCAATGCGCTCTTGGCAAGAAGCACTTTTAGTCTACTGTAAAAGGGAAAAGAGAAGGCGTTCTCCTAGATAATGGAGGGCGTCTTATTTTTTGTAAAAGATACGTCTTTTTCCATAACGAAAGAGATTCATTAGTCGTATAATGGGTTGATAGAAGAGGGGAGAGTAAATGAATGGTGCGGTTGTTTAAAATAGGAATGATGGTTTCTTTGCTTGGGCTTGCTGTGTTCTTAATCGCCTTTTCAAGTTCGACTCCATACGCAAATCAAGACATGCGGGGTTTACTAAACAGGTTGCCTCTTTCATGGCTTGAGCGGACTTTTATAGCGGATATTTCATTTACATATGGCGGACGTCAAATCGGTATTGCTCACTCTAATGTAGAGTCTTTTATTGAATTCTTTTTACGAAAAGGGGCTCACTTTTTTTCGTTTATGGTAATTGGTGTTCTTAGTTGTCGATTAATTGCGTACTTCTGCCGTCTGCGCATTGCGATGATGAGTTCTTTCTTTATTGTATTTCTATACGCTATATTTGATGAGTACAGGCAATCGCTTGTCCCAGATCGAACGCCTCTAGTAGAGGACGTTATCCTCGATACAATCGGAGGGATTGTAGGTATTTTCGTGATTAGTTTATGGGTGATTTATAAGAAGAAAAAACCATCTTCAAAGACGAATCGGTTTGAACCAAGTACAAGAATGGAACGACGGCGATTAAAACAATAATAACGTAAAAAACAAGCGAGCAAATTACGCTTGCTTGTCAAATTGAATAGCTTGTTCGTATCGTGTATATAAGCGTTTCTCACCATGAAAACGGAAAATCGTATACTGGTGGAGCAAGAAACGATGTTCTGTTTCAAAGAGATTAATGGCTTCTTTTAAGCAATCAGCGCGATGGTGTTTAAAGTAGTTTTCAAATTTTTTAAGTGAATACGATTTTAAATAATAGAGTGGAATGACGGTGTTCGCACTAAGTTCTTTTGTTGCTTTCTCTTTGAACTGCTTTGCTTCTTCTAATGCCATTTGTGCATGGGTGACTTTTGCTTCGTAGTGCTCGAGACGTCTCCAAAGTAAGTTACTTCCATGCAGTACAACGAAATAGAGACTAATTGGGAGTAAAAGAAACAATAGGAAAATGAGAATCCCTTTATATAAGGCGAAATCAAACAAAAGCAATTGATAGAGAGAAAGGAGCTGCTTCCCTCCTATTAAATGAAAGAAGAATAGGTAAGGAATAATTGCTAGGGCAAAGAGTGTATTCATATAGCGCAATTGGTAAAAACATCTCAGAGGTCCGCTTTTTAACTCGTCTATACGTTTAGTAAGGTTTTCTCTTTCAGATTCAACTTTCGTTATGGTTTTTACTGTAGGGTGTAGTTTTCTAATGTGATCGAGCCACTCTTCTCGGTTCATCTAATCCCACCTTCCTTTAAATTCTTGTCCATTAGTTTATTTGTATGAACAGGTTCTTGTTGCAATGCCTAATACTTTAGATAAGGTTCATGTGGGACCTCTTTCTTGCATATACATGGAATGCAGCAAAACAGGAGGGGGAATAAACATGGAAAAAACGGTTACAGTTGGGCTTGTAGATGGTTTGCACGCTAAAACGGCGGCCATTTTTGTACAGAAGGCGGGCCAGTACCAAGCGGATGTTCATTTGAAAAAAGGATCTTCACTCATTAACGGCAAAAGTATTCTTGGTTTAATGAGCATTGTATTAAAAAAAGGTGACGAAGTAACATTAGTAGCTGATGGCCCTGATGAGGATGACGCATTAACAACATTAACTGCGTTTTTACAAGAGAAAGAGTAAATGTTCAAACCGTAGTAACCAACTGCCTTTGAGATAAAATCTCAAGGGCTTTTTTGACGTTAATGGTTGTTTGAGTGGCCCATCCTCAAACTATAGTCAAAGTTCAATAGCCTTCTTTTTGATTGTTGCTTTTTGTTGATTATTCGCTAAACTAGCTATACACGGGAGGGGATTGTTTGGAACATTTAAAGACAGATCGATTAATTTTACGTACTTTAGAAATGAGCGATGGGTTAGTCATAGAGCAAAAAGTAGGTGATTATGAAGTCGCTAAGTCCCTATTAACAATACCTTATCCCTATCCAAAAGGTGGCGCAGAGCGCTTTATAGAACAGACAAAAGCTGCTGTTTTATTAGGGAGTCTCTTGTTGTATGGAATTGTTCATAAAGATAAAAATGAATTGATCGGCATGATTCATTTAAAAATGAACGGAGATCATTTGCGAGGCGAACTAGGTTATTGGATTGAAAAAGAAGAGTGGGGAAAAGGGTATGGTACTGAAGCGGCCGAAGCAGTAATGGAATATGGGTTTAATCATCGGGGCTTGCACAGGATTTTTGCGCAAGCGTTTACCGACAATCCCGCTTCTACAAGGGTCATGGAGAAGATCGGCATGACGTTTGAAGGAACACTTCGAAACCATGTGAAAAAAGGGAAAGAATTTAAAGATTTAGCTGTCTATGGGAAAGTCTATCAATAATAGCGTTTTTGAAGTAGCCTTTAGCGGCTGCTTTTTAATTTTCTAGAGAGTTGTTTGCTTGTAATTGGTCAATAGAAGAGAGAAAAGACAAAAAACTTGATATACCCTATAGGGGTATGTTAAAGTACATACATAAGGCAAATTAGAGTAATAGGACAATTACGGAGAAGGTGAAGCGGTTGAGCATACAAAAAGCATCGATGTCGATAACGGGCATGACCTGTGCAGCGTGCGCCACTCGGATTGAGAAAGGGTTAGGGAAATTAGATGGAGTTACAGAGGCAACAATTAATCTAGCCATTGAAAAAGCTTCCGTTAGATATGATGATGAAGCAACTAACCTAGAAGAGATCGAAGCGAAAATTGCTAAACTAGGTTATGGGGTTCGTCATGAGGAAGTCGTATTTGATGTTAGAGGGATGACCTGTGCAGCTTGTTCAACAAGAATTGAAAAGCGGTTAAACAAGATGCCAGGCGTCACAAAAGCAACGGTTAATCTTGCGATAGAAAGAGCCACAGTAACTTACAATGAAGCAGAAACGAATCAGGCTGAAATGAAGCGAGTTGTTAGTAAGTTAGGGTACGAACTGGAAGAAAACGGAACAAGTGGAGAGGCAAAAGAAGCACAGAGTGATAAACAGTTTGGTTTGTTTTTGTTTTCGGCTATTTTAACATTGCCCTTGCTTTGGACGATGGTGACTCATTTTCAATTCACTTCCTTTATCTATATACCAGACATGTTTATGAACCCATGGGTTCAGCTGGTTCTCGCGACACCAGTGCAATTTATTGTTGGTGCCCAGTTTTATCGAGGCGCCTATAAAGCACTCGCAAATAAGAGTGCCAATATGGATGTATTGATTGCACTGGGAACAACTGTTGCTTATTTTTATAGCATCTTTCTTGGTTGGGAGTGGTTTCAAAATGGGCAAGTCGGTATGCCAGAACTTTATTTTGAAGCGGCAGCAGTAATTATTACATTGATTCTCCTCGGAAAATGGTTTGAAGCACGAGCAAAAGGAAAAACAAGCCAGGCCATTAAAAAATTAATTGGCTTACAAGCTAAAACAGCAAGAGTGATTCAAGGTGGAATCGAAAAAGAACTTCCAATTGATGAGGTCACGGAAGGAATGGAAATCGTGATTCGTCCAGGCGAGAAAATCCCTGTTGATGGCTATGTAAAAAGCGGATCATCTTCGGTTGATGAAGCGATGATTACTGGAGAGTCTCTACCAGTTACTAAGAAAGAAAAGGATTCTCTTATTGGTGCAACGATTAACAAGCAAGGATCACTTCATATGATTGCAACTAAAGTAGGGAAAGACACAGCACTTGCTCAGATTGTGAAGATTGTTGAAGATGCACAAGGATCAAAAGCAGATATTCAACGCGTCGCTGACCGTGTATCAGGCATCTTTGTACCTATTGTTGTTGCAATTGCGGTTGCTACTTTCTTTGTCTGGTATTTAATCATTGATCCTGGTAATTTCCGTGCAAGTATCGTACCGCTTATTACCATTTTAGTCATTGCGTGTCCATGTGCGTTAGGTCTCGCGACTCCAACATCCATTATGGCAGGTTCTGGTAGAGCAGCGGAAAACGGTTTATTATTTAAAGGCGGAGAACATCTTGAAAACACTCGCTCTGTCACAACGATCGTGCTTGACAAAACTGGTACGGTCACGAAAGGTGAACCAGAATTAACCGATTTAATTGTTTTAACCGAAATGGAAGAGAGAGAATTACTCACGTATGCAGCTTCTGCTGAACATACATCTGAACATCCATTGGCGCATGCAATTGTTCAAAGCGCAGGACAAAGAGGCATCCAATTGCTTCCGTCCGATCAATTTAAAGCCATTTCTGGTTATGGTATTCAAGCAACGATTGATGGATCGGACGTATATGTAGGTACGCGTAAACTGATGGAGATAAATAACATTGCATGGCGAAAAGCGGAAGGCACAATGCGTGAACTCGAATTGCAAGGGAAAACAGCGATGTTGATTAGTGTGGGAAATGAATTGGCTGGCGTTATAGCTGTTGCAGACACGGTTAAGGAAACATCAAATGAAGCTATCGTGCGCATGCATCAACTTGGTCTTGAGGTAATTATACTTACAGGTGATAACAAGCTAACAGCGGCCGCTATTGCAGAACAAGTGGGAATAGATCAAGTCATTGCAGAGGTTTTACCAGAACAAAAAAGTGATGAGATTGCCCGCTTGCAAAAAGAAGGAAAAAAGGTTGCGATGGTTGGTGATGGCATTAATGACGCACCGGCGCTTGCTGTTGCCGATGTGGGGATGGCGATTGGAACTGGCACGGATATCGCTATTGAAGCTGCTGATGTGACGCTCATGCGGGGAGATTTGATGAGTGTCGCGGACGCCTTTGTAATAAGTGAGAAAACAATGCGGAACATTAAACAAAACTTGTTTTTTGCCTTTGTTTATAATACAGCTGCAATTCCCATTGCTGCCGCCGGTCTTCTAGCACCTTGGGTAGCAGGAGCTGCAATGGCCTTTAGTTCGGTTTCAGTGGTACTCAACGCATTACGTTTACAGAGGGTGAAATTGTCGCAAAAAGGGGGCGATTCCACATGACAATCAAGCGATGGGTTTTCTCTGCGTTGGTCTATTTGACCGTTGTCATCGCGTCTTATGGTTTTATTACCGGAAGTAATCCGTTTGAGAGTAAGAATCTCCATGAGGAGGAACATGGAGATGGCGAACAGCATACAGAATGATTGTTAAAGGTCGTTGCGTAAGCAGCGGCCTTTTGTTATGTGTTACAAGAATGAAAACGATAGCAACTATATTCATCCTCTTAAATAAAGAAAACGATCAATTTCTGTTCTTTGCTCATAAATCCATAAAAACTTGGCTCGGTTTTTCTCTCGCAAATTTTCATCATGACTGTAAAAGGCGATAAAAGTTGCGTTAATTGCAAGCATTATATACCAAATCGCTTTTCGTTCGTCACGAGAAATTTTTCTCTTGCGATGATAGGCTGTAAAAAAAGACTTAATGGATTTAAGCCAGTCTTCTAATTTTGAAGGGTCAGAAAATACCTCGTCTAATAAACTTGTTGAGAAATAGCAGAGGTCAAAGAGGCGCGTACTTTGTTCAGCTTTTTCAAAATCAAGCATCGCTACTAATCGGTTATCTCTAAATAGAATATTAGTAGGATGAGGATTAAGTTGGACGACTTGAAGAGGGATTTGGAGAAATAGTGTTCGCATTTCTTCTTCAACCTCTAGTAGAATTCTGACAATGTCAGGGCTTGTACCTTGCGTTTTCAAAAAAGGAACAACATTAGTGAAAAGTGTACGGACAATATTCCGTTCAGGAAATTGTTCACTAAAAGGTAGGTCTAGCAAAATATCATGTAAGTTAGCAAGCATATAAGCAACTGTTTGAATTTTAGCAGGTTGTTGAAGGTATTCAGATGCTGATAGAGAGGTCCCATTCATATAGGGATAAAGCGCATAATAAGAGTCATTGTGATAAAAACCATAGGAATTGTTTCGTGTTGGTATTGGAGTAAGTACAGGTAGATCCTTTGATTGTAAAAAATAGAGCAGTTGCGCTTCTTTATCAGCTTTAGCGGCATTTGGTTTTCTTTTCATAATGTATTGTTCTGATTCATTGTGCAGGAGTTCAACGCGGTCTGTCAGTTTATCTGTATAGCGAATGTTCAGGCCGTAATGTTTTTCTGTTTCATGCATAAATGGGTCCCCTTCTTTTCTATCTAGTCTGTGTGTCAATAGTAAAGCGACTTTATTGTTGTGATGAAGAACGAAAGATTAATCTATAAAAGGGAAAACATTTTGGTGTTAGCTATAAAAGGTTCATCTTTTTTCATTTCTCACTACGAGGGAGTCTTTTAAGTTTATCACAAGCTAATTCGATTCGCTGTGAACAAGTGTCACAAAATGTAAGGAAAAGAACTTAGGAAAAAATGAGTGTTTGGATAAGTGGAAGGAAGATAGCAGAAAGACAAGGAACAAAACAAGCGTAGCCCTAACAGGACACGCTTGTTTTCATTTAATCCTATTTCATGACTGCTCGAAAATAAAGCAGTCTTGTTACAAGATAATAGATGGTTTGCAAGACCACATAAATAGAAATAACAAGAATCGCATTCATTACTAAATTAGTTTGCAGCACATTGCTAAGCATGATGTAGGCAAAGGTTGCGTGGATGCTGCCAACGATAACAGGTACAAAGAAGAGAAAGCGCATTTGCCCGTCTAAAATACGGCGTTGTTCTTTTTTCGTTAAGCCAATACGGTTTAATGCAAATAACTGCTTTTTTGTGTCTGCCATGTCAGTGAATAGTTTGAGGTAGAGCATACTACCTTGGACGATGAAAAAGATAAAACTGACGAATAGACCAATAAATAAGACAAGAGAATACATTTGCATCCACATCATATATTGCAATGGTTTATTGTTCATGTAACTCATGCCAGCCGCTTCATCAATTGCTTCGGAAAGCTCTCTTTCGTTTTGCCAATTGTCTAGTTCATATCCGATTAGACGAATTGGTTCAGCTGCATCGGTAGCTATTGCTTCAGAAAAAGCATCATCAGAAAGGACGATTGTTCGGAAACCTTCAGTTACTACGCCTTCTTGTACACTGACTGCATTGTAAGAAGCTTCTTCTTCTCCTAACATGACCGTGACAGGACCTTCCTCTAAGCCATCCTTAATGTCTGCGGTCGAAAAGAATTGGTTCGTATCGTTATTAATTAACGCTATCTCATCATTTGCGAGAGATACAGGATCTAGGTCCAATTGTGCGCTGTACTCGTTAAAAGCAGACTCTGGCATCATGTAACTTCGAAACCCATATCCCATCTCTAAGTCTGATTCTAAGGATGCGGGGATCAGAACTTCATCCAACTTAAACAGCACATCGGCATCGTATTCTAGTAAGAGACTATCAATTGCCTCAGGATCAACAACCGTTTGTTCATCAGGGTCATCCTCTACCCATGAATACGTATAAGGCATGCTTGCCACGCCATCATAAATGACGGCATTAAAAAACATATAAACCGTACCAGAGGCTGTTAATACAACTGCACTAATAACAGAAGTAATAAACAACATGCGTGCATAATCTTTTAAACGGAAAAGTGTGTTTGTACGATGAATGATGGTCGTACCTGAATAAAGGCTCTTTTTATTTGCGTATAAACTTTTATAAAGCGCGACAGTCCCTTGTGTGAAGAAAAAGTACGTCCCAAGGACAACCAGTCCGGTCACAGGTAGCATTGTCAGGGCAACAAGCATCATATTCGTCATTACTGCAATTGAATAGCCAGCTCCTAAACAGAGAATGGCTACGATTGTTAACCAAACCGAAGTTTTTGGCATCTCTTTTGGCTTGTTTGCTTCCTTAAGTAAATCAATTACTTTTTGCTTGCGTAGTTTCCAAAAAGAGACGAGTGATAGTAGCTGGAACAATAACAGAAACCCGCCACCTGTTATAAGATAAGCAATCGGAACAATTTGAAATTCAATTGTGGTGTCAACGGTTAATAGGGAAGACATAAACATTAAAAATAGTTTCGAGAAAAGCGTCCCAAGTAAAAGTCCGCAGATGATTGCAATTAATGAAATAATCGTTTGTTCATAATATACAAGTGATCGAATCTGGCGTTTATTCATGCCAAAAAGTGTTAGTAGGCCAAACTCTTTTGAGCGAGCTTGTAAGAACACTGAATTGGAATAATTGATAAAGAATATAGCAAATAAAACGATAATGAACTGTGCGGCGATCATACCATTGCGAATCGCATCATGAAATTCGCCATCTCGGACCTCTGGATGGAAAATAAATTGCGCATAAATAAAACAAATCATGACAGTAAACACACAGCTCAAGAAATAGGCCGCATAGCGTTGAGCGTTACCTGCTACATTTTTACGAGCGAGAATTCGCAGATTCATGGAAATCTCCTCCTAAAACGCTCAATGTATCAAGGATATTCTGATAAAAAGTTTGTTGCCGCTCGTTCGCTCGAATTTCTGAAAAAAAAGATCCATCTTTGATAAAAACGATGCGGTCACAATAGCTTGCTGCAGTTGGATCATGTGTCACCATTAAAATCGTTGCATCTTGTTCTGTATTCATTGCTGTTAATGTATCGAGCACCTGCCTTGCAGATTTGGAGTCAAGGTTCCCTGTTGGTTCATCGGCAAGAATCATTGCTGGCTGGTGAATGAACGCACGAGCACATGCCGTCCTTTGCTGTTGTCCACCAGAAATTTCGGTTGAACGTTTATCCAGGATTGGAGTAATGCCTAGTAATTCGGCAACTTCCTCAAGTCGTTTATTCATTTCCTTATAAGACACCTTATCGAGCGCAAGCGGAAGTAGGATGTTCTCTCGCACAGAGAGTGTATCGAGTAAATTGAAATCTTGAAAGACAAAACCAAGTTCTTTGCGTCGAAACAAGGCAAGTTTGTTGTCATTTAGTTTGGCGGGATTTGTCCCGTTTACTATAATCTCGCCTGAAGTTGGGGAGTCGATTGTAGCTAGCATATTCAAAAGCGTTGTTTTACCGCTACCAGATGGGCCCATCACACCAACAAATTCACCTTTATCTACCTGAAGGGAGAAGGGAAGCAATGCTTGATATGCAAGACCATCTTTTTTAGGGTAATAGGTTTTTGTTACGTTTTTCACTTCTAAAATAGTCATTGTGTATGCCTCCTGTGTTTAATTGTCTTCAGTATAGAAAAAGCGTACCTATAGAACCATCGAATTTGCTTTCAAATGACACTTAGAAGCTTACAATTTTGTCATGTTTGCTTATGTAATGTTGTCGATGAGAAAAGAAGAGTAGCGGTTGTTCCTTTACCTACGATCGACTCAACATATAGTTTATGGCCAAGTTCCCGTGCAATCGTTCTGGCGAGATACAGTCCCATCCCTGTCGATTCTTGGTAAGTACGACCGTTTTCACCAGTGAAAAAAGGGTCAAATATTCGAGGAAGATCACTAGCTGGAATACCGATACCTGAATCAGTGATGGTTGCTTGTAATTGCTTGCCGGTCTTATTGAAAGAAAAAGTAATTCGCGCTTGCTGCTTTTGTGGTGAATATTTTAGGGCGTTATGCACGAGTTGCTCAAGAATGACACGCAACCATTTAGCGTCACTTGTGACCAGTGCTTGTCCTTCTACTTGAACCTCTGGGTAAATCCCTCTGCGGATAAATTGGCGTTTCTCCGCGTTAATAATCTCTCTAGTGAGAGAAGCAAGGTCTACGGTTTCTGCTTTCAGATCAAATGAAAAATGATCAAGTCTAGCTGTATGAAGCATTAACTCAAGTCCATGACGTAAACGGTCATTTTCGTGAGCGATATCGTTTAATAAATCTGTATGGGCAGAAGATTGTTTGCCTTCTTCAACAAGGAGCGAAATGACGGATACGGGTGTTTTCATTTGATGAACCCACTGGTTTATAAATAAATGGTGCTGAGCTTGAGCTTGTTCTAGCCTTTCGATTTTACTCCGCGCAGTCTCTTGCGATTGCATATACAGCGTGAGGAAAGTTTGAGCTTCCATTGAAGGAGGAGCTGTCGCTTTCAACTCTAGACTAGAATCAAGAGTAGAGTTACGTTGATTAGCAAGGTGATGGAGTTTTTTTAAATAAGGTCGATTACGAATGTAATCAATCGCCAGCCAAACAGTAAAAAAGAACGCAGAAAGCATGAATAAATAGATCGTTGTATCAAAATCAAATTGACCTCTCTCAATACGAACGTAGAGGCTGATCGTTAGCACAAGAAATGCGGTGTGAATAAAAAAAAGAAAAGCTACAGATAGACGGTCTTTTAAGAAGGAACGGATCATCGCTTTTCTCCTGTCCAATTGACGGATAAGCGATACCCTTGCCCACGAACGGTTTGGATGGAATCGTATATGCCTATTTCTTCGAGTCGCTTCCGAAGCCTTGTCACATTGACAGAAAGAGTATTGTCATCAACAAAATCAACTTCATCCCACAACGCTTCAAGCAACTCATCCCTGCTTACAATGGATTCAGGAGCATCAGCAAGTCGTTGGAAGAGACGAAACTCTTTCTTAGTTAATTCAATCGGCTGATCTAAATAACTAATCTCATTGCGATCAGGATAGATGTATAAATGATTTAACTCTCTTGTTGTTAGTTGCTCATCGCGTTTATTAGCGTATTCTCCATAAGCACGCCTTAGCGCGCTTTTTACTTTGGCGAGCAAGACTTCTAAATGAAATGGTTTTGTTAAATAATCATCGCCACCATTTTCAATTGCCATGACTTGGTTCATTTCGTCAGTCCTTGCTGATATAAACAAAACAGGCGCATTTGAAAAAGTTCGAATTTGTCTGCACCAATAAAAGCCGTCAAATAATGGCAAATTAATATCAAGCAAAACAAGATCAGGTGTTAACGCAACGAACTCTTGTTTCACCGCTTGAAAGTCTGTTGCTTGAGTGACGTGATAGCCGTAACGCTTAAGGTGATCGGCCATAATGCGGCTAATTTGCTGATCATCCTCCACGATGTATATATGGTACATGATGAACCTCCCTTGATGAACAATACTGTTAGAATAGCATGTCTAATGATTCGAATGCACTGCCTCGAGGTTTACGTCCAAATAAAAAAAGGAATAACAAGAGGAGGAATGCTAAAGGAGAGCGACATGGATGAATTATTAATTTTGGGTATTGTTTCTTTCATTGCATTTATCATAAGTTTCTTGTCAGATAAACGCCGGATTACGAATGGTGTTCTATTAACATTAAGTGTAGTACTTCTATTGCTTGGATTAGGAGCAACACTCACGGAAGGACCGATGAATAGGCTTGACCAAATTGTTCTTTTTAACCTGTTACTGATTGGCGCGTTTACGCCTATTATCTTACTTGCAATCGTTGTTTATTTATTTCAGAATGCGCGGACCTTATTAAAGAGAGAAGGACGAAAACTTCCGAATTTACTTTCCTTATTTTTAGGGGCTGGCGTGCTCGTTTTTTTGATTTTCCTTGGGGTGACGCTTTTTACATTTGAGCCTCTATGGATGGCAGCAACGATTTATGCAGGTTTCTATGGTTTTTTATTTATTAGTTTTCTTGTTTCTTCTTGGCTATACAGTTTCAATCGTCCTTTGTATAACAAGGACTACATTATCATTCTTGGAGCAGGGTTGAAAGATGGGAAGAGAGTGCCACCCCTTTTGGCAAAACGGCTTGATCGCGCTTGTTCTTTTTACCATATGCAAAAGAAAGTTACATCCCCACCGAAACTAATTGTAACTGGTGGACAAGGTGAGGATGAGCTGATTTCTGAAGCTTCCGCAATGCGAGCGTATCTAATCGAGCGAAGTATTCCCCCGCAGCAAATTGTTGTCGAAGATGTAGCAAAAAATACGTATGAAAACTTTAGCTATTCGAAACAATTATTTGCTCAACCAACTGCTAAATCGGTGTTTATAACAAACCATTTTCATTTGTTCCGATCGAGTCTTTATGCGAGAAAATTAGGGTTAGAAGCGGAAGGCGTTGGTGCGCCCGTTACGTGGTATTACTTACCCAATGCCTACACGCGGGAATTTATCGCAATCTTGGTCATGGAGAAATGGATCCATGTTGGTATTTTCTTATTGCTTATGGCTTCCATACTACTACTGCTCTAGTGTATGAACAGAATCTTTTTAATGAGTGTTCCAAAAAGAAGGATATTTGGTTCGTCTCGTGTAAACAAATAAGGAACAAAAAGAGGAGAGGGGTTACACATATGTTTGATATTAGCAATTATTTATTGCCATTCTCACTAGGTGTATCGCGTGCAAAGTCAAGAACACTTGAACATTTTAGCTCCTTACTTGAAAACGGCATTCATTCCTTATGTTACGCCCCTTACTTTGATGAAACCGATACTGCTACCTGGGGAGAAGCGGTTCAGAGAGTTGTAAACAACTATAAAGCTGAAACAACTTTTCCAAAAGACTTTTCTTTGGTGGCAGGCCATACGCTCAAGTTGTCCTCAAGCTTACGCGATGACTTACATGAAGGCAAAGCACTACCGTTAAGTGGGACAGCTTACGTGTTGATTGATGTTAAAGATGCATCTCTTGATAAAGCAAGCAACCAACTATATGAGCTCGCGCTTGGTGGGTATATGCCAATTTTGCTTCATCCAGAACGGGATCAACGATTTCAAAAAGACCCAGCCATTCTCTATCGTATGGTGAAAAATGGGTCATACACCTTGATGCAAGCGGCTAGTTTGCTTGGAGTACATGGAAAGCAAGCAAAGAAATGTGCGCAACTGCTAATTAAAAGTAGGCTAATTCACATGGTTGCTAGTTATGAAGATAGTCCAACAAAAGATGAGCTTGACTTAGTTAAAATAGAACCATTTTTAAAAAAGGTTGATCCTTCTTATGGAGAAGCATTAAAGATGAATCTGATGAACTTACTAGAAGGTCGACCGGGTGTCATTACCGAACCGATGCACCCAGAAAAGAAACGCTTATCTTTTTTTAGTTAAATTGTTCTCATGGTACACTAGATCGGTCAAGGAGGGATCGATGTGGAGGAACGTGCAGAAGAAATAATTGCATCTATTCAAGCTGAAAATGATCGATTGTTAGAGAAATGGCAAACAGAAGGTTACATTCCAATGGAAACAGGTGTACTTCTTTATGTAAAGACTACCACTGGACAACCTGTTGTTGTTAGTATTCAAGATGGAGAAAATGATGTTTATCACATTGAACTGTTACGAAATAACGACAAGTTTGACCGAATTGTGCTTGATGGCAAATACGATGTACCGAGAGAGCGGCTTGCAAGTCAAATTGATGCGATGCTATCGATTCTACATTAGGCATTCGTTTACCAAGGTAAAACCGTAATGAAGGTCAGGGATCTTTATTGCGGTTTTTTATGGTTGGAGAGCGTAAATTCTCGCTAGACTTGTTTAATTGATTGTGTTATACGACAACGCAAAATAAAAGCCTCCATAAGGTCTTCTTTCGATGACCTTATGGAGCAGCTATTAGTTAAATTCTTGACTTTTTTTCTGTTGTTTTTTTGCTTTGCGAAAGTAATAGAGAAACGCTGCGCTCTTAAGTATGCCATGAATCTGCTCTGGTTGTGCGACCGTTGCTTCTTGTTTTGCAGCATTCACTCGTGTTAATGCATATGTCGAAAGGGTTGATGTAGCACGATGGGCAGCTTCGGCTGAATCGTGGACCATATCAAATATTGGGTCAAGCTTTGCGACTTTCCCGTTAATATCCATCAATGTTTCATTTGCGTTATATAAGGTGACTTTCACTTCACCTGTAATTTCTTCAATGCTTTTTTCCGCTTGTGCGATCGTACTTGATGTTTTATCCAACGTTTTAGCTAAATTACGTAATGTTGGGAGCAAGCATAAGATCGCAACTAAAAATCCAATAGATAGTATAAAGACTCCAATTCCTAACCAATCCATCTGTGTGTTCCTCCTCTAGTCTGTGTGCTGTGAATTTTCAATGTGACCAACTAATTGGCTGATCCAATCGCCAACGATAGGAAGTGGTTCAAATAAGCTTAATATAGCAAGAAGCAAGGCTATAAATAGACCCACCCCAATCGTTAAGCCAACACCACGAGCGATACCAGCGATCAGGTTTGATTTAATCACTTGCTTAGTGTCGGTAAAATGAAACGCCATGTCTTTTAAGCGACCATTCGTAGTCATATCTTCTAGCTTGTCCAGTAGCTTTTCAAATCGTTCATTTTCCTCTACTCGTTTTTCATCGCCGCGATGTTTTGAAGGGAGCATTCTACTTTTTTGCTCTTTACTAAGTCCCATGGTTCATTCACCCCAATCCCACTTTTACAATAACTTTCTATAACCGTTTTTGTTAGCGGTTAAACCATAAATGATAGGATTGGAGCGACCGATTGCCATAGGGTGACCAAAAAAGCCGCTCAATAAACATACGGTTTTTACTTCACAGGTTTTGCTTTAAGCATATACTGATAGGCAAGTGTTCGTTCATTTAAATCAGTCGTATTAATCCCTAGCTGTGTACTGATGTTCATTAACTGATGAATCAACTGAAGTTGATGGGGGTGTGCACTTTGGTTGTTGACAATTAATTCAATTGAAAAACCACTTGCAGTAAAAAGTTGATCAATTCCGTTTTTTGTAAAGAAACGCAAATGCGTTTTATCAAGTAACCCTGCATCTACGTAATTCCATGTTCCGTTCAACAGTTCTTCGATGATTGAAATATGACCAACATTTGGAATGCTTGCGTATACAGCTCCTTCTGAAGTTAAGTATGGTTTTACTTTCTCAAGAACAGCCCAGGGGTCAACCATATGTTCCAATACATCTGCAAAAATAATAGCATCAAATGTCCCTTGTTCAAAAGGAAGTGGATCGGCTTCGATATCTCCCACGGTGACGGAATCAAGCTTCTTCCTTGCTGCTGCCACTGCCGATGGGAATTGTTCAAATCCGTGCACAGTAGCGCTATAAGCATCTTTGATTGCAGCTCCCAGTAATCCCTCGCTACAGCCAACATCGAGAACTTGTTTTACGGACGGTTCAATAATGGAAAATAACTGATGGTTGATGCCTTGATAATAAGTTGCTGGCTTTTCTTCGTAGTCTTTATTCATACTGATTCCCCCAATCTTTTCATACACTATATTCAAAAATTGGGCGAATGTGCAGATAGACCCCTTAAGGAAAGAGGTTGTTACGTACCGCAGGACGAAAATGGTTATCTCTGCCAGTCATTGCATCAGCAAAACATTCAGTTTAATCTTTACTCTTTTTTATTTTATGCGCGTAGCGACTATAAAGCCAGTCCGTTTTTTAATTTTCGTCATTCGTTAAAAGGAAACAACCTATTGTATGCTCGAAACAGGCGTGAGTTCGTCCAACTCCTCCTTAAAGAACGGAGACAAGACCTTTCTGTTCCAGTTTCATAAGTAAGTGAGAAGTGAAGCGAATCATAAAAGATATACCTGTAGGAAAAGGGAGGGAGATGCTATACTAGCAGAAATAAGATGAATTGATATCAATGGGGGAGAAAAAAGATGACAGAAATTCGATATGGGGGTTTGGAAGCCGGGGGAACAAAGATGGTTTGTGCAGTCACAAATGAAACAGGTGAATGGATTGACCGCATGACAATTCCGACGAGGTTCCCGGAAGAAACAATACCAGAAATAGTCGCTTTTTTTGAAAGAAATAAAATAGATTGTCTTGGGATTGGCAGCTTCGGCCCACTTGATTTGGTTGATGGATCACCGAACTATGGCTCACTTGCAAACACACCTAAAGAAGGATGGCGAGAATTTCCCCTTCTCGAGGCGTTTCGCCCATTAAATGTTCCAGTGTTAATGACGACAGATGTTAATGGGGCTGCTTTAGCAGAGTCTACTGTGGGGGCCGCGAAAGGGTTAGATAGTTGCATTTACATAACCGTCGGTACTGGTATTGGGGCAGGTGCGATTGTGAATGGTGCGATTCTAGAAGGGTTAAGTCACCCTGAAATGGGACATATATCAGTTGTTCGTCATCCTGAAGACACGTACAAGGGAAAATGTCCGTACCATGAAGATTGTTTAGAAGGACTTGCAGCAGGACCTGCTGTACAAGCACGTTGGGGACAAGCTGGCGTAGAATTAGCGGAAAATGAGTCAGTTTGGAAAATGGAAGCTTTCTACTTAGCACAAGCGATTGCTTCATATTCATATGTGCTAGCCCCAAAGAAAATTATTTTAGGCGGAGGCGTGATGAAGCAATACCAACTTTACCCTCTCGTCCACAAAGAATTAGCAAAACAATTAAATGGTTATATAAATGTTGGCAATTTAGAAGAATACGTAGTTGCCCCTGGGCTTGGTGATGACGCTGGAATTCAAGGCGCTATTTTGCTTGCAAAAAAAGCATATGAATCTGCTTAAATGAGGAAAGAAGAGGCACTGTCAATAAGACTGGACTCTTCTTACTCTATTCCAGTGAGAATCCGAATTTCCTATTCACGCATATATAACATGTAAAAGGATTAAATTGGGAGGGGTATTTATGGCAAGGGTGCAGCAGATCGAGGAACGCTATCCGCATGCGGAGCGTGTATTAGCTTTAACAAAAGAGCTTGTTCATCAGCCAAGTATTTCAGGCACGACCCAGGAAATCAATATGGCTGAAACGATTCTTGCAATTTTAAAACGCAACCCTTATTTTCAGAAAAATCCATCACAAATAATGCAAGTACCTTTAGAAAAGGATCCTTTAGGAAGAGTAGCAATTGTGGCGATGCTTGCGAAGGAACCAAAACAAAAAGAGGCAACGGTGTTACTGAGTCATTTTGATGTAGTAGGTGTTGATGATTTTGGACTATATAAAGAAGATGCGTTTTTGCCAGAACAATTAATGTCACGCCTATTGGCAGAACAAGAAGGGTATCTGGATAATGATGCTCGTAAAGATCTTGATTCAGGTGATTATATGTTTGGGCGAGGCAGCATGGATATGAAAGCAGGGCTTGCAATGCAACTTTCAGTGATGGAGGATGTAGCTTTAGATCCAACTTCGAAGGCGAATCTTTGCCTTGTCGCGGTCCCTGATGAAGAAAAACTTTCGCTTGGTATGTTTGCGGCTGTCGGTGAATTAGAAAAGCTATACAATCAAGGGTGGCGCTTTAACGCCTGTGTTTGTTCTGAACCTAATTTTTCTGCTTATCCGAACGATTGGAATAAATATGTGTACACCGGTTCAACAGGAAAATTATTGCCATTCATTTATTGTCTTGGTAGAGAAACGCACGTAGGGCAACCACTTGAAGGTATTAACGCATCTGTGATGGCGGCTCAACTTGCGGTGGAAATGGAATGGTCAGAGGCTTTTTCTGATACTATAAACGGAGAATCTTCACCCTCACCTACATGCTTGAGGATACGGGATTTGAAAGATACGTATGATGTGCAAACGCCAAATGAATCCTATCTTTTTTATAATGTCTTAACACTGAATTCCGGTCCAGATCAAGTCATGCAAGCTGTAAAAAAAGCCTGCTTACAGGCAAGTCGATTAATTCATGAGCGTCTTGTTAAACACCGGTCTGTATTTGGAAATGAAGCGATGGCGGAAGCGGTGCCAGAACCAGCTGTTTACACATTACCAGAATTGTATGAACTAGGTTTAAAAAAATATGGAGAATCGTTTAAAGAAGCATACGATAACTTACTTAAAGATAGTATAGAAAGCGGGGATTATTCGGCACAAACGCTTGCATTAGCAAGAGGAATTTCGACTTATTTTCTTGATAAAGCGCCATTTTACCTTATGTTACTACAACCACCATATTATCCTCATGTGCAATTAAACGATAAAAAAGATTCGGAATTATTAGCCATAACCGAAGAGTTACAAAGAATAAGCGCAGATGCATTTGGCCAAAACTTAGTGATTAAAACGTTTTTTCCAGGATTATCTGACGTTAGTTATTGTCGCTCTGTGGAAGGAGAAAAAGCGGAGGATGCCCTCGAGCGATATATGCCTCTCTATAAGAAAAGTTACCATATTCCAATGCAATCGATTCGGAAACTTGATATTCCCACAATCAATGTTGGACCGTTTGGGAAAGATGCACATAAGCGGACAGAGCGCTTACAAATCTCTTATTCGACGGAGGTTGCTCCAGTATTGCTTCGGTATACAATCGATCAACTTGCGTCCAAGTGAGAGTAATTATAGGTAACCGTTTGGCTCGAAGCCAGACGGTTCTTTTTATGATGCGTCATTTCAGTTACGTTTAAGGTACTATGTTAACATAATAAGTGTGTAACCAAATAGGACGGGAAGAAAATAAATGAAAGGGTGTAACGTCTTAATGACCGATAGGCAAAAGACATACTGTTGTATTTGATGGAACAGGAGCAACCTGTTTCTATTGATGCAATTGCTAATCATATTGGCTGTTCAGAGAAAACTGCTCGAAATGAGTGGGGGGCACTGGACAAATTTTTAGTAGAGAATCAATTAGGGGTAATTCTTCGCAAACGAAGCAGAGGAGTAGAAATAGCGCGCAAACTGTCGAACAGCGAAGAAAACTTCACGACACGATAAACCATGAAGAAGATTCTTTTTCCAATGAAGATGAAACGAGAATGAACACGATTGCAGAATTTATTTTAGAACCCTATAGAGAATGGACACTATCACAACTAAGCGATCGTCTTTATACGAGAATCAAATGTCAAAAGGTGGAGCAGAAGATTTCGTACCTTATATCAATATATCAATTAAACACTAGAGAACTTTATCACAGATGTGAATTTATTTGCTGTAGTACCCGTTTGATACTTAGTATTAAAATTATGCCCACACCACTAATGGATCGTACTTTTAATACATCTTTTTTTGTTTGATTCAAATTAACACCACTTAAAACACTGTCTCGTTGCACAAGGAAACTTGTTGTATTGAGACAGTGTTTTTTGTATAATTTGCTATTAAAAAAGAAAAGCAAATCTATGTTCTATTCTCGTTAATCTTTTTCCGAGAAGACTTCTGGCTGTATTTCGGATCGAGAAACTTAATTCATTAGGCTTCCTTCGTCGGCTGAGGGGCCATAGATACTTGGCAAGGGAATATCGAGAAGACGCAAATAAACCCCTAGCTGTGCCCGGTGATGAACCATGTGGCTTAGTCCAAAGCTGCGGAGTGCGATCGCTCGTGGCTCGCGGAGGATGATATGATCACCGTGGCGCAGCGTCCATTCCTCACCGAGCGTTTTCTCGTCACATTTGGAGAGCAGTTTTTCTAACTTTCCCACATTCGCGTCGTACTCCCCCAAAATGTCAGCGCGTTTTTCCAAAGGGTCCCTCCTCAAAGATACCGTCGAAAGATCGAACTCAGGGTACTGAAAAATAGCGACTTGCCAGTTCAACAGGTTGATTAGGTGCGTAGCTAAACCTCCAAGCGTCATTGATTTCTCGTGTGGCTTCCATGTCATATGTTCCTCAGGCAAGCGTTCTAGGATGCGACGCGTATTATCCAGTTCATGCATTGCATCACCAACGATCAGTTGTTTGACCATAAGTTTTCTCTCCTCCCATGCATATTACTTACTAAGATAAGCTTTTATCTTACGTTAAATCTTTATTTAAAATTCAGATTTTTATTGCTCGGAATGAACCAGTCACATTACACAAAACAATAAAAATCAATTTTCAATGATCATCTAGCTAACTAACTGGTTCGATTTTGCATGAGGTCATATATTTTTCGCGTGGTGTTGACATTTCTTACCGTAACTTGTTTGTATAACTTTGATCCAACGATCCTTGACAATCCACTTTTGGTTACATTTTTCTTGTCAACGGACCATAGAATTGCTCCTGGGACATATTTCACAGTGTCAATATTTGGTTTTATGACCAAATTCTCAAGTATGGACTCATCATCAATTTCATCCCATAAAAACATAACATCACTTTTCATGTCTTTGTCATTTTTCCAAGTGTCAGGAATGGTGTTAATGATTCGTTTGACCTCATCGATGCTACGAACGACTACTTTAATTTGTAACCCGAAATCATAACATATCGCATCTTCCAAAATACGTGATAGTTCAGTTTTTGATAGGCCTTTGTTTGAAAAAATTATATTGCCTGTATTGATGTAAGTCACCACATCATTCATTTCGACTTTTTCAAAAGTTTGTTTAAGAAATTTCATGTTAATTTTATTTTTTCCGCCGACATTAATCCCCCGGAGAAGAGCGATATAAACCATAACCATCCCCATTTCGACTTTTTATTTATAGATCTTATCAACTCGATACCCTATATATGAAACGGACATTTCTTCGTATCTCTTATATAAATATTACCATATGTATCTATTGTTATTAAAGATGAGTTAATCCACAATCCGGCCTTCACGTAGATAAGCGCAATCTTTGTTATAACAGGATCGCGCCACTCTATTTAATAATAACCCCTGGTAAAAACATAGTCTAACAAATAAGCGTGACCCCATCATCATTTTTCCAGTGATCTTCTGCAATAGTTTATTAAAACTAAACTTGGTCAATCCAGTTTTTTCTTTAATTTCTCTAATAACTGCACTAAATGTGTTTACATTTTACTTAACAATTCCTTTAGGGACTTGAATACTAGCTGGCATCAGGATTAGGGTGTTTAAAAACTAACACTTGTCTTGTTAGGACACAAACTGATAAAGGGAGTTTGATGAAGTCGACTAAATTTCATGTAGGAAAACGCCTGCATTTGTCGTACACTGATAGAAGGTTTGCTTGTTTGTAAAGTTACAAGCATAAGGAGAATACATATAATGAAATCAAGTTCAACTTCATTTGTTACAGCTGGATTATTACTTGGGATTTTTATGGCAGCAATTGATAACACAATTGTGGCAACGGCAATGGGTACGATTGTTGGAGATCTAGGAAACTATGAACAGTTTGTGTGGGTAACAGCAGCTTACATGGTGGCAATGATGGCTGGTATGCCGATTTATGGTAAATTATCTGACATGTATGGTCGGAAGCGTTTTTTCTTATTTGGATTGGTCGTTTTCTTACTCGGCTCCATGCTGTGCGGCTTGGCGGATTCAATGAATCAATTAATTGCATTTCGCGTCATCCAAGGTATTGGCGGTGGGGCTCTAATGCCAATTGCATTTACGATTATCTTTGATATTTTTCCTCCTGAAAAAAGAGGGAAAATGACGGGGTTAATAGGAGCCGTATTTGGCCTTTCGAGTGTGTTTGGTCCACTTATGGGCGCATTTATTACAGAAACATTGAGCTGGCATTGGATTTTTTATATCAATATGCCAATTGGAGCATTGTCTCTCTTCTTTATCTCACGCTACTATAAGGAAACACTCGAAACACGAAAACAAAAGATTGATTGGCTTGGCGCCGGAACATTAGTGCTTGCAGTTGTCAGTTTAATGTTTGCATTAGAGCTTGGTGGGGGCGCTTATAATTGGAGCTCTCCAGAGTTGTTGACGTTGTTTGGTATAGCCTTTATCTCATTTATTGTGTTTGTTTTCGCGGAACGCAAGGCGGAGGAACCAATCATTTCATTTTGGATGTTTAAGAAGCGTTTATTTGCGACTTCTCAGATCATTGCTTTCATTTATGGCGGGACATTTGTTATTCTTGCTGTCTTTATTCCGATTTTTGTTCAAGCAGTATTTGGTGGTTCTGCATCAAGCGCAGGTACGACCTTAATGCCAATGATGCTTGGCTCTGTGGTTGGGAGTATGGCTGGAGGACTACTTCAGACGAGAATTAAGTTTCGTACAATGATGATTTTCTCTGCGGTTTGTTTTCTAACAGGAATGATTTTGCTTTCAACAATGAGTCCTGAAATTTCACGTATTTCATTAGGAATCTATATGTTTCTTGCCGGAGTGGGTGTAGGGTTCTCGTTTTCTTTATTACCCGCGGCATCGATCAACGATTTACCCCAACGATACAGAGGGTCTGCAAATTCAACCAACTCGTTCTTACGCTCATTTGGTATGACTGTGGGACTCGCCGTGTTTGGGACAGTCCAAACGTTATCATTTACCAATCGAATGAGTGATGCTTTTGCAGGTGCACAGATACCAGCAGGCGAGATGGATCCACAGGAACTATTTACCCCAGAAGGGCGGGCGCAAATTCCGCCAGACGTTCTTGCGACAATTACAGAAGCAATGTCTGATTCCATTACTTTTGTATTTACGCTTGCGATTATTCCAATCGTACTTGCTTTAATCGCTACCTTTTTTATGGGAAATGAACGTGTCCAAACAAGTAAAGATTTAGAAATGAAAGGGTCATCTGAATAGTGAAATGAATTGAACCCACAGCCTTATCAAAGGTTGTGGGTTTTTTATTTTAAAAGGGGGAAATGTCGTTCTTTGCAATTTTAAGTGGAAAGGACCTACTTGTTTTTTATAATCCGCTTAACCTTCGACAAGATTCGCCGATAAAAAAACTGTAGGAGCGTTTATTCATGCTTGTTAGAGAGAGGAGACCCACGCTTGAGTAGTGTAGTAATTAAAGAGATTGCTAAATATTTGCCAAAAGTAGTGAAGACTAGGGCAGAAATGAGAACGCATTTTGCGGCTGTGGGCGCAAGTGTAGATTCATTATTTGATGTGGGTGGGCGAGAAAATCATCCGTATATTGAAGATTACCGACATGAAAATACAGTGACGATGGCGACTGCTGCATGCCGTAATTTATTTGAAAAAGCATCGTGGGACTTGAGCCGAGTCGATGGCTTATTCTTTGTTTCGGATTCACCGGAATATACAGTACCGTCTAATGCAGTTGCAGTTGTTCATGCACTTGGCGGCGGCAATGATGGCAGCGTTAAGTTTGTAATGGATTTAAATCAGAACTGCACAGGATTATTATCAGCATTTGATATGGTAAGCGCTTATATGAAATCGCGAAAAGATTTAAAGCGCTGTGTACTTGTAAGTGCGTTTAATTCAACTCATGTTTCAAATCCAGATGATCCTGTGACTTATGGTTTTTTAACAGATGGTTCTAGTGCCGTCCTAATGGAACGAATTGAGGAAGACGGAAAAGGTGTCATTGATTCTGATACGTTGATTGGTACAGACGGTTGGGAATTAATGAGTTTTCCTGCAGCTGGTTACTCGAGAGTATTTAAAGAGGAAACAGACTTGAAACAACGCACGCTTCGCTGGGATGTAGGCCCTTCAGGGTGGATTCCAGAGAAGTATATGGAAGTTTTACCCGGATTATTAGAGCGCAACGGTTTAACTGAAGTTGATGTGGATTATTTTATTTGTTCCCAATTTCATGAAGGTCTTGTGCATAAAACATGCGAATTAATGGGATCGTCGCCAGAAAAGTGGCTCTTTGTAAGTCGAGAATATGGATACGCTGGAAATGCCTCGCCTGCCTTTGCTTTTGAGGAAGGGCTTAATTCAGGAAAATTTACAGCTGGAAAGAAAGTTGTATGGTTCTCTTTTGGAGCCGGCTTCACACTTTCCGCTTTGCTTTATCAACTTTAAAATGAAATAGAATAGGGGAATGGATTTATGTATAGCATGAAAATCGATGAAATGAAGAAAGTCTTTAGCATTGTAGTGAGTGGTTTTATAACCGAAGATGAGGCTGCAGCTTATATGATTGATTACAAGAAACATTCGGAATCAATCCACTGTCCTTCATACACGCTTTTGCTTGATGGACGTGAGATGAAAGCGTCAAAACAAGGTATGCTTGATGGTTTAAAAGCACTTATACAGTCTTACGTAGATGATCAGTATAAAGAGATTTTATTTGTTCAAGTGGAATCTCCAACGGCTCGATCACAGATGCGCCGTATAGACGTGTTAATGAACAATGTTCGTATTATAGAGCCGACAGAAATACCTTGATTATATAGATAAAAAAACGAATGGAGTGGTACTTACCACTGTCATTCGTTTTTTTATAGAATAGAAGTTAAATGTCTTTATATGAACGAATTAGAAGGAATGAAGTGAACTTCTCTAGTTTAAAAATTTTTTCGGGTTGTACTCATTGGGGGAGTAAGGCCTCATGAAATAGAAGGTGTATACTTTTTAATTAGAAGGTGATTTGTTCTTGTGTAATAACAAAGTGTGTTATATAGTCTTTTTAAAAATAACAGTTTATTTAGAAAAATAAAGAAAAGAGGGATGAATGTATGTCGAGTAAAGTCTTGTTAGTCGATCAGTATATACAATTTGGTTTTGGTAAACAACAAAATCTGTTTACACCAAGCGCGGTAACGTTATTTGAAGCACTCTTTTTCCAGGCTTGTCTTCAAAACAGCTTATCTTTTAAATGGTCAAATCGCCAAGTAGAGGCAAAGACTGGTTTAACGAGAGACACAATGTTCCGTGCAAGAAAATTGCTTGTGGACAATGGTTTCTTATGTGTGCAGACAATTCCAGGCAATCCTATGGTCATTTATACATTCCCTTATGTTGATAGGCAGAAGGAATCTGATGATGGATTAGTAGCTGCAAATGGTGAGGAATCTGCTGAGGCAATCAGTGTGGGTGAGCTAAAAGAAGATCACGAGGAAAACGTTATCGTACCATATGCTGAGGAGATGCATTATCCTGTGGACAAAAGTCATGTGAAAGAGAGTGGACAATCAATGGACTCTCTTGCTATGGACAGTGAATATTTTGATGAGGGAGACGACTGCCTCGCGTACGCGGGGGAGAAAAGGGTTTGGTTTAAAGATTTTAAAAGCACTGAAGTCTTTAAAGACCTTAAAAGCTTGAAAAAGAAAAAGATTACTGCTGCAGCAATAAACGCGCGTATGAGAACGTATTTTCGACAAGCTGGCTTTCCTGTGGTCAATAAACGAATTTTAGACGAAGCTGTGTCTTGGATAGAGAACGATACGTTTCAGGAAGGGATCGAAATGATTGAACAAGCAATTGATCTAGCAAGTGACGCTGGTGTACCAAAATGGAGTTATGTAAGGGCGACATTAAATGCCTGGAAGGAGAAAGGCTTTCAAACAGTTGAAGATACGGTCATTGAACGTCAAGTGTGGTCCGAAATGAAACAGAAACAAAACAGTGGAAATGGGGAAATTGAAAAACAGATAAAACAAAAACAAGCATACGCCAAATTGGTAAAAGAATATCCTGATAAAACATTTTAAGCCTAAAAGGGAAGAGAATGAACTCAAGAGGTGTGAATCAAAAAGAAGAGCGCATCGAGCGCGCTCTACAAATGATTATCAAAAAAAGGAGCAATGACTTAATTGCCCGTTAATTGAAGAATAAACTGTTTAAATTGATCATTGCCTTCTTGTGTATCTTTAAATACACCTGCGTGCTCTAAAACGGTATTAAAGATTTTACCGACATGTTCTTTTAGTATCTCACTTACGTTTTCTTTGGTCAGTGTATTCCCTTTTATTTGCTTTAATGCAAGTGCCCAATCAGCATGTTTAGCTATTGTTTCAGATGCCTGCAAGCGTGAAGCTGCGTTATCATCTATTAAAATTGCAGCAATCTCTTCTAATTCTCCTTTTAAACGACCTGGAAGGATTGCAAGCCCCATCACTTCAATTAACCCGATGTTTTCTTTTTTAATTGAGTGCACTTCAGCGTGGGGGTGGAACAAGCCAAGAGGATGTTCAGCTGTCGTGCGGTTGTTACGCAACACAAGATCAAGCACATAATCATCGCCGCTTCTCCTTGCTACAGGAGTAATCGTATTATGTTGTTCCCCATTTGTTGCAGCAAAGATGCCGGCACTAGCATCACTATACGACTGCCATTGGGTTAAAATGGTTGCTGCCACTTTTTCAATATCGTTTCGATTGGCCCCTTGCAAACGAATTACACTCATAGGCCAATGAACAACACCAGCCTTAACAGAAGAGGTTTCTTTCAATGTAAAAGAAAATCTTAGCGGTGCTTTAGCCATTGGAAACGTATGTGTTCCCCCTTGGTAATGATCGTGCTTCAAGATTGAGCCTCCAACGATTGGCAAATCAGCATTGGAGCCAATAAAGTAATGAGGGAACTGGCTAACAAAATCAAATAAGCGAGAAAAGGTTTTAGCAGATATTTTCATCGGCACTTGTTTTCCGGAAAAAACAATCGCGTGTTCGTGATAATAAACATAGGGTGAAAATTGTAAATACCAATGTTGGCCGCCCAGTGTAACTGGAATAATACGCAAGTTTTGTCTGGCGGGGTGACCTGCACGTCCGACGTATCCAACATTTTCTTTTGCAAGTAAACCATTTGGATAGGTTGAAGAGACTTCATGTTTCGCTGCGGCAATTGCAGTAGGATCAATTTCTGGTTTAGATAAGTTAATGGTTATCTCTAATTCCCCATAAGTACTGGAAGAAGACCAACTCTCATTTAAAGCAATTCGATTGGAACGAATATAGTTCGCATGTTGATTAAAACGATAAAAAGTAGCTGTCGCTTCCTCTGGACCATATGTTTGAAGGGTCTGATAAAAAGACTGAATGACGGTGCTTGGCCTTGGTAGTAATGTCGCCATAAGCTTTGTGTCAAACAAGTCTCTATAAGTAATTGTATTCGCTTGTAGCAATCCATTCTCTGCTGCCCAGTCCAGCATGGACGTTAAAATATCAGAGAGAGGTGTTTGTTTGACCAATTGATTATTCATCCTTGGCTCATCAAGACCAAGACAATCAAGGAGTTGGTTGCGAGCGTAGTCTACATCTTCAAATGTTAATAATTCATGATTCATACCGTAAGCAAGTAAATGTTCGATGTTCTCATAGATGGACAAGCGCTCACTTCCTTTCGGTGTTCAGCGATAATTCAGAAACGCCGGTACCTGCTGTGCTTACATAAAAATCTGGTTCTAGTCCAGTTTGTTTCATATATATAGGAACGACATAGGAAGTAAATGCGTCAATTGATTTTTGATCAACGAGGCTAATTGTACACCCCCCAAACCCTGCTCCAGTCATGCGGGTACCAATGCAACCAGGCGCACCAATTTGAATGTCAAATAATGCGTCAAGTTCAGCGCCTGTTACTTCGTAATCTATTGCAAGAGAGCGATGAGAATCTGCCATTAACTGACCAAATCCTTCTAGATCTCCTTCTTTTAATAAAAGAACAGCCCGCTTTACCCGATCGTTTTCACGTACAACATGAGCGACTCGATTTGCGATCGTTTCTGAGCGAAAGAGATCTTTGTTTACACTAAGTGCTTCAAGGGATAAGTCACTCAATGTTGTTAATTCAAGTCCGGAGGCTTGCAAATCAGACAATCCTTGTTCACATTCAGAACGGCGCTCGTTGTATTTGGAATCTGCTAAACCACGGCGTTTATTCGAATTCGTAATAACAAGACTGTAGTTTCCTAGATGCAAAGGGACATGTTCGTAGGCGAGTGAGTGAGTGTTTAAAAATAACGCATGATCTTGTTTACCCATCCCAATCGCAAACTGATCCATTAAGCCACTATTAACTCCTATATAATGGTTTTCAACTTGTTGACACGCTCTGGCAAGTTCTGGTTTCGAATAATTAGCTCCTGTTAGCGACGTTGCCATAAAAGCTGTAACCATTTCAATGGATGCTGAAGAAGAAAGCCCAGCGCCATGGGGGAGGTTTCCGTAAAAATACAGTTTAAGCCCAGTAAACTCAAGTCCCTGTTTGTAAAAAAAGTCGAGTACTCCTTTCGGGTAATTGCCCCAATCGTCATCTTTTCTATAAGATAAGTCATTAATTGAACAAGTGATTTGCTGATTAAAGTTAGCGCTTACAAGGTGGAGCGTTTGATCGTTCGTTTGTTTAACGGCCAAATAGGTCCCCATAGTTAGTGCAGCGGGAAAAACAAAACCGCCATTATAATCCGTGTGTTCTCCAATTAAATTCACACGTCCGGGTGCGAAAAAGAGATGGTCTGGGTCTTGACCATATGTCATAGAAAAATTGTCAATAAGTTGCTGCTGTTCTTGTTCATGGATCATTCAATTCACTCTCCTTATGCTAATAGTAACGCCATAAAAATAAAAAAACAGAGAGAATCTTGCTAAAAATAACAACGATATTGCTCGTGTACTTTCTTTTTATCGTAACATAATTGAATGATCGTTCGTATGTTGGATTACTCTCGTAATTAGATGGGAGAAACGTAAATAGCTTTAAATAGAAGAAGAAGACGGTTACAACTAAAATAAAAGAAAGCTTTGACATTGATCAAATTATCCTGTATATTACGACATGGACGAACGATACGTCCTTTCATTTAAATTATTATTCGTTTTTAGGGGTGTGTCTAGTGGAAAATGCATTTGATTATGAAGATATTCAATTAATTCCTGCGAAATGCGTGGTAGGTAGTCGTTCAGAATGTGACACAAGCGTTATGCTTGGTGGCCGTTCCTTTAAATTACCAGTCGTTCCTGCTAACATGCAGACGATTATTGACGAGAAGATTGCCCTTTACTTAGCAGAGAACAACTATTTCTATGTTATGCATCGCTTTCAACCGGAAAAACGACGTGCATTTATTAAAGACATGCAAGAGAGAGGTCTATATGCCTCCATTAGCGTGGGTGTAAAAAATGAAGAATATGACTTTATTAATGAATTAGCTGAAGAAGAGCTAATTCCAGAATACATTACAATTGATATCGCTCACGGTCATTCCAACGCTGTCATTGAAATGATCCAGCATATTAAACGGAAGTTGCCATCAAGCTTTGTGATTGCAGGCAATGTTGGTACACCAGAAGCTGTACGTGAGCTTGAGAATGCTGGCGCAGACGCAACAAAGGTTGGCATTGGGCCGGGAAAAGTGTGCATCACCAAAATTAAAACAGGCTTTGGCACAGGTGGTTGGCAATTAGCGGCGTTAAGATGGTGTGCAAAGGCAGCAAGTAAGCCGATCATTGCTGATGGTGGGATCCGTACGCATGGCGATATTGCAAAATCTGTTCGCTTTGGAGCATCAATGGTGATGATCGGTTCTCTGTTTGCAGGTCATGAAGAATCACCTGGAGAAACCACTGAAAAAGATGGAAAGCTTGTAAAAGAATACTTTGGATCCGCATCAGAGTTTCAAAAAGGCGAGAAGAAAAACGTCGAAGGTAAGAAGATGTTTGTTGAACACAAAGGTGCGCTTGCCGATACACTTCAAGAGATGGAGCAAGACTTACAATCATCAATCTCATACTCTGGAGGGGCAAAACTAGACGCAATTAGAAATGTTGATTATGTAATTGTGAAAAATTCAATCTTTAATGGCGATAAAGTGTATTAAAGATGAGGAGCAGCATCGAGCTGCTCTTTTTTATTTGGATATAAGTAAATTATTTATGACTTTATGTAAAAAATAATTTACTTATAGTCGAAAATATTTTACACTTACTCGTGTAAGGAGGTGGATGTCAACATGCCACTTAATGAACAGGGACATTTAATGAATCGCATTCATGTATTAAGAGCAGAAAAAGGGATGTCACAAAAAGAAGTTGCAGCAAAATTAGGTGTAAGCCGACAAACGATTGTATCTTTGGAAAAAAATAGATATAATCCATCGCTAAAACTAGCATTTGAGCTGGCTCTTCTATTTGAAGTCGACATTCATGAAGTATTTCAGTATGAAATCAAGGAGGAGGGGGAGTAACGTTGGATTTATTTTTAGCAGTACTTAGATTGCTTTATGTGGTTGTGTTCTTTGGTGCCTTATTTATAAGTTTAAAATTTCAATGGGGAGAAGAAGGAAAAGATGAACGTGGGAAGCAGATTTTAAATACTTCATATGGAATTGCGTTTCCACTCTTACCTTTAGGTTGGCTTTTCATCGAATTGTATAGCGATTATGTGTCTTCTGTTTCTTATGAGCAATATAAAATGGCCATCTGGTTTTTACTAACGGGAATGTACATCTTGCATGCGTTATTCATACTTGTATTGAGAAAAAAATACTAAGAGGGTGTATGAGCCGTGAATAAGAACATTTTAATAGGTATTTTAGGTGGGTTTTTATTGATTTCTGCTTGTGGTACATCTGATAAACAAACAAGCGGAAGAGATGAGCAGCAGGAAGAAGATTACTTCCAACCAGAAGATCTTGCAGAAGCTGTGTTGCAGGAGAAGAGTGAGGCTATTTATAAACAAACAAGTGCAAGCTTTCAAGAAATCATTTCGATAGAAGAATTTGAAGAGGTGATTGTTTCTTTTAATGATGGTGTAGATTCGTATACACTTAAATCGCAGATTCCTATTGAGGGAATGGATTATTATACTTGGATAGATGAAACGGAAACAAGGGGGATTTCAGCTGCATTTGATGAAAAAGATATGATCCATTATTTTCATATTCCAATGCTGGAAACCTTTCCAGAGACGGATAAACAAATGACGAAAACCGAATTTATTTTACCAATTAAAGAAGAGTGGTATACCTGGTGGGGTGGTATGAACGAATTAGAGAATTATCATTATGTTGTTGAAGAACAGCGGTACGCATATGATTTTCTGATAAGGGAAAACAATCAATCCTATTCAGGTGATCCAACTAAAAATGAAAGTTATTATTCTTTCGGTAAAGAGGTTGTGGCACCAGCAAGTGGAACGGTTGTTGAGATAGAAAATAAAATTGAAGACAATGAACCAGTTGGAGAAATGAATGAAAATGAGCCGTTTGGTAACTATGTTATCATTGATCATGGCAACGAGGAGTATAGTTTAATCGCTCATTTGAAGCATGATTCAGTTAAGGTAACAGTAGGGGATAAAGTGGATCAAGGGGATACCGTTGGCTTAAATGGAAACTCTGGTAATTCGAGTGAACCTCATATTCATTTTCAAGTAAATGATTCTCCGGACTTTTTTAACAGCAAGTCAATAAATATCCAATTCATAAATGATGTTCGTCCAACACGGGGGGACGTTATTCAGTCACAACTTTAATAAGAAAAGCAACGGTTTGGCAAAATGCAACCGTTGCTTTTGGTCTTATATCCAGCTCCAACCGCCACGACGGCGTCTGCCAGAGCCATTTCTATTTTCGAATTGATCGTTTTCAACCACATTTTCATTAATTGTGTTTTCTTCAACAGAGTCTGATTCTGGATAATGGTGAACATGGCGAAGAACACGGTTGTTCACAAATGTTGTATGAGTTGGATGCACTTCTGGGATGATGATTACTTCTGTTTGTTCGACAACGCGATGACGGGTTGGATGAATGACTGGTTTACACTCTTTGAAACGTGTTGGTCGTGTTTCGTGGTGAGATTCTTCTTTTTCCCGTCCACATTTATTGCAACCCATAATTTCAAACCTCCATAGTTATATTTTTAAAACTCTTATACAATAACGTATGGACTGAGGAAAGTTAGCGGACTAGGCATCTGCCTGAATTCATGTAAATTGGCGTAAACGTGGATAGACGTTTCTCACTAACGCTGATTTTCCCAATACGATTTAAATAACATTCTTGCTATACTTAAAGTAAAAAGGAGGCGCTATGTCACTATGAACCCTATGCATAAACAAGGGACAATCTTTGTAACAGTGCTTGCAGCAACGATTGTTATTGGAATACCGGCTTATGCTGAAAGTGTAAATGATCCTCCACCAATTCTTACACCCGAGAACCCAAATGAGAAAATGGTCTTATTTGATAATAGCCATGGACAGACAGCTGGGCAATCCGATTGGGTGATTGATGGTGCGTTCTCAGATTTTGCTGAGGCTCTTGCTGACGAGGGGTATCTTATCCATGAATTCAGGGGGACAGAACCTTTGTCGGACGAGGCTTTGGATGGATATGATGTGTTTGTCATTCCAGAAGCGCAAATTCCATTTAAGCAAATAGAACAAGAAGCCATTGCATCATTTGCTGAAGAAGGTGGTGGCGTCTTCTTTATCGCAGATCATTACAATGCAGACCGTAATTTTAACCGGTTTGATTCAAACGAAATCATGAATGGTTGGCGTCGAGGTGCTTATGAGGACATCACGAAAGGAATGAGTGATGAGGAAATAGAAGCGTTGGAAGGTGTCGTCAGTTCAGACTGGCTTGCAGAAGAATTTGGCGTACGTTTTCGTTATAATTCCATTGACAACACCGTAGCAAATAGCATTGTTAGTCCTGACGAATCATTTGGTATTACAGAAAACATTGATCAACTATCGATTCATGCAGGTTCAACCCTTGCGATTATGAATCCAGACATCGCCAAGGGAATTGCTTTTCTCCCTGATGGGTTAACAGCTGAAGAGAATAAATGGGGCAATGCAGTTGACCAAGGTGTATATCATGGAGGTGGAGTGGCAGAAGGACCTTATGCTGCGATTGGGAAGAAGGGCTTAGGTAAAGCTGCGTTTATTGGAGATTCTTCACCAGTAGAAGATGCGACGCCAAAGTATCGGAACGAAGAGCACGGTGGTGTTAAGCGCACCTATGATGGTTTTATCGATCAAGACAATGGTCCTTTCTTAGTACAAGTAGTTAACTGGCTTGCGGAACAAGAGTCATACGTTGATTTTACTGCTGAAGGGATTACATTAGATGAGGTATCACCTTTGCTTGAAATGGAACAACCTGCACAAACGACTGAACCCCAACAAGAACCATGGCGTGAACCTCAAGGGAATTATCGCTGGTATGATCGCTCGACATTTGCTCCAGGTTCTTTTGGAAGTGGAACAGAAGTACCTAAAGAAGTTGAATATACAGTAGAAACGCCTGCATCACTGCCATTAGGAGGCGAGCCGTTTGAAGTGACGATTAAGCTTTCTAATCTAGCAAAAAATCAAACGTTAAATAACCTTGATATGCAAGTCTATTTAACAGGGGGACAGGCGATCTCTCAAATCCAATTAGCTAACGGAAATTGGCCGAATTCATACGGTTACCAGAATGTTGGAGCCATTATTGCTGATGATAGTGGTGCGGCTGAAAAAACAGTAACAATGCGGCTAAATCCAAATGTAAATGCAGACACCGCTAACATTCGCTTGCGAAATGATCGGAATAATGTCTTAACAAAATCGGTACAGTTAAGTCCGAGTCTAGAAGAAATCGTGACGTTACCTAAAATTCAAAGAGAACTCCAATTTAAAAGAGATATCCCTGAATATGCGGTTACTGGTAATTAAAAAAGAAGGGTGTTTGTCTAATCAGGCAAACACTCTTCTTTATATAGGACAGATTTACAAATCAATAAATAAATCAACGACTTCACCTTTATTTACGTCAATTAACCCAAAATCTGTGATTTTTAGAGCAGGGCTAACTGGAAGAGAGAGAGTCGACATCGACATGATTGGATTGTAGTGTTTGTAGCCTAACTGTCTCATTGCTGCAACAAGTTGTTTGACTTCAAGTCCTACTTCTTCTAAAGGAGCTTCTGACAGAATCCCACCGACTGGGAGCTTGAGAAGTGCCTTCACTTCGCCATCTTCAACAACACAATACCCACCTTGGGCTTCAATTACTTTATTTGCTGCATGGACCATATCAGTAGAATTAGCTCCGACGACAAGTAAATTATGATTGTCATGGGAATAGGTTGTTGCAATAGCACCTCGTTGAAGCACATCACCAGCTATTAGACCATGCGCACGTCCACCAGACTGTCCATGACGTTCAAATGTGGCGATTAAGCGGCAACCAGATCGTTCCCAGTGTAGTTCTCCGTTGTTAACAGGTAGTTCTTTGGTGCTTTCCTTTGTGAAAGTTGATCCGTCCGCAACATTCATCACGCGGCAAATGTGCATGCCATTCGCTCGATCTGTTTGGATTTTAAAATCTTCTTTTGTTAAACGGGGGAGCTTAATGCTCGAATAAAAATGGGATGGAAATTGGTTGGGACTCACTTTTTGGGCAATCACATTTTTTTTGTCGTACACGAGGACGCCATTTTTGTATACAGAAGAGAATGTAAAGGTATTATCGGTTTCGATTATGGTGAAATCAGCAATCTTGCCTACGGCAATTGCACCACGATCATCCATTTTCATTCGTTTGGCTGGTGTCGCTGTGCACGCATAAATGACATCTTCAAATGGCATGCCCGCATCTAACGCAATCGTTGCAAGCACATTCAAGTGTCCGTGTTGGAAAAGTGAATCGGTCATCACATCATCCGTTATAAAACAAAAATGTTCACGGACATCGTTCTCGATTAAATAACGAAGCACTTCCGGTGTCATCGACTTTTCTTGAATCTCAACAAACATGCCTGCTTCAATTCGTGCGTGTAATCCTTCAACTGTCTGATGCGTATGGTCGGAACCGATCCCAGAATATAGAATTTGATCCAGGTCTAGCCCAGTCAGTTTAGGTACATGTCCTTCAATTGGTACATTCGGATACGTACTTCGGAAGTGATTGAGGACTTGGTTTGTTTTAGAATCTGGCTTTTTAATGACATCAACGTAGTTCATAATTTCACCAAGACACTGAATCTCTTCTGTTTTCATCAATTCATCAATCTCGTTTATACCAATCTCTCCGCCCGTTGTTTCCATTGAGGTAGCAGGAACAGAACTTGGAATCGCATATTTCATATCAACGGTGCAAAACTCGCTTGCACGGATCATGGCTTTAACGCCTTCAACCCCAAACACATTCGCCATTTCATGTGGTTCGGGCACAATGGTTGTCACACCATTTTGTAATAAGGCATATGAAAATGTTTCTGGAGTGACCATCGAACTTTCAATATGAAGGTGGATATCGATTAGACCTGGAATCAACTGTTTGCCTTTTGCATCAATGACCGCATTTGAGCGAATTGAGGCGAGTTCTTCTTTGGAGCCAATTGCTACAAAAAGTCCTTTATCAATCGCAATAACCGCTTCTCGAAAACGATTGGTATACGTATTATAGACGCGGGCATTTGTTATTAATGTTTCAACATGCATGGTTTGCCTCCTATTAATCTCCGGTTCTATTTAAGTTTGTTGTAAGACTAACATTCAGCAGGGGAAGGGCACCCACACTGAATGAAGTTTCACTCTATTGCACTACAACAATTTTTTTATCTGGAAAATAAAGCGTGACAGGTGTCGCTGGTTCAAGAGGTGCAGCGATGTCTGCGTTAACTGTAAACACGCCAATTGCTGTTTCCACAACGCATTGATAACTGCGCCCAAGGAATGTGCACACTTTGATCGAACCCGCAACATGGTTGTCTTCCGCAGCTTTTGCTGTTCCTTGAAGTAGGCAAAGATCATCAGGCCGAATGGCGCCGGTCATACCGAGGCTAGAATCTTCATGTTTTGCAACTAAAAAGCGTTCATCACCAGCCGTAAATTGCCAAGATGCGTCAGTTTCTGACCGTTTATTAAAAGTGAGGAAATTTTTAAATCCAATAAATTCGGCAACGAACTGTGTTTTAGGGTAACGATAAATATGGGCTGGCGTATGGAGTTGTTCGATTACACCATTATTCATAATGGCTACCTGGTCGGAAATTGAGAAACATTCTTCTTGATCATGAGATACATAGACAGTGGTAATGCCAAGTTCTTGTTGAATTCTGCGAATTTCTACACGCATGCTTTCTCGAAGATTGGCATCCAAATTGCTCAGTGGTTCATCGAATAAAAGTAAATCTGGTTCGATGACGAGTGCTCGGGCGATCGCGACACGTTGGCGTTGACCACCTGATAGTTCTTTTGGAAAACGATCTTCAAAACCAATTAAGTTCACCACTTCCAGCACATCTTTAATTCGTTTTCGCATCTCTTGTTTTGATTGTTTGCGAAGTTTTAGGCCGAAAGCGATGTTGTCATACACAGATAAGTGAGGGAACAACGCATAGTTTTGGAAAACAAATCCGAAATTGCGTTTTGAAACTGGAACACGCGTGTAATCTTGATCATTAAAGGTAAAGCTTCCAGCTTTTGATTCAAGGAAGCCGGCAATTAAACGGAGCGTTGTTGTTTTTCCGCAACCGCTAGGGCCAAGTAATGAAATTAGTTTCCCTTTGTCAATTTCTAAGTGGAAATCTTTTAAAATATCCTGTTTTTGATAGGCAACGGTTATTTGGTTGAGGGTTAATAAAGCCATGTTAAAGCCTCCATTCTTTCTCTTTAGCGTTTGGTAAAGTGGGACAAGCCAACAAGTCGTTCGATTAGGAACATGAAGAGCGCAGTGAACACCATTAATAAAACAGAGATTGCAGCAACAGTCGGATCAAAGTAATGCTCCACGTACGTTAGCATTTGAATGGGCAATGTGCTCAGTCCGGGACCAGTTAAAAACACTGAGATATCGACGTTATTAAAAGACTCAAGGAAAGCGATGAGCACTGACGCAATAATGCCTGATTTAATATTAGGGAGGATGACGGTGAAAAATGCGCCAATCCTGCTTGAACCAAGGCTGATCGCTGCTTCTTCAATTGAAAAATCAAAGGTCGCCATACTTGAAGCGATGACGCGAATAATAAAAGGTAACATCAGGATCGTATGCCCAATAAAAAGCGCCGCTTCAAGTGGCAACTGGTAGCTGACGATCAAATAACGGAGAAACGTAAAGCCAAGAACCGTACCGGGAATGAGAATTGGCGAAACGAAAAAAGCATTGAAGAAACTTTTGCCAGGAAAGTCAAAGCGACTTAATGCATATGCGGCAGGTATACCAAGTAAAAGCGCGCATAAATTTCCAAGCAAGCTAATGAACATCGATAGTTTAAATGTTTCCATAAAAGCAGAGATGGCGAAAATGTTTTGATACCATTCAAGCGAAAAACCGCTTGGTGGAAATTGAAGAACCGTTGTCGGCTCAAAAGAAGCGGCGAAAATAATAAAGAGCGGGCCAAGTAAAAATAAAAAAATAAAAAACGTCACGATCCCAAGGCTAATATGTTTTGATTGATTCATGTTAAGACCCCCTTGGATTTAAGATCGTTGCGATTTTTTGGAACAAACCAGTTACTACAAACGTAATGACGATCATAATTGTTGCAACCATTGCCGCGGCATTCCAATCATTAAGCGTAATGGCATTCTGATAGAGAAAGGTGGAAATGACCCGCTGTTGTCCGCCAAGAAGGGCTGGTGTTGTATATGCAGTAAAACTGCCAACAAACACGAGTGTGCTACCTATTACAAGGCCAGGCATACATAGCGGGAACATGACTTTCAAAAAAGCTTTTGCTTTAGAAGCACCGAGGCTTTCAGCTGCACTCAGCAAATCAGTATCAATGTTTTCCATTACGCCTACAAGTGTCACGATCATGAGTGGCAAGAATAAGTGCACCAACCCGATTGCAACTGCAGCAGGGGTATATAGAATGGTTAATGGCTCATTAATGAATCCAATGGAAAGGAGAAAATCATTTAAAAGACCATTGCGACCTAGAATAATCATCCAACTAAATGAGCGAACGACCGGGCTTACCAATAAAGGGAAAATCGTGAGCATTAAAAGAAGTGCTTTTTTGCTGCCTTTTAATTTGGACATATAGTAAGCCACAGGAAAAGCAAAGATAATACAGAAAAACGTTGTCAGTAGTGCGACATAAAGGGTTGTCCAAAGAATATCTAAGAAATAGGCATCCGTTAAAAAGTCCAGATAGCCTCTAAGCGAAAAATTGCCATCATCTATGAAGGTTGAACTGATCGTTAAAACCAGTGGGATAAGCATAAAGATTGCTAAAAATAACAAACCAGGAATAAGCAAAATAGAACGTTTCAAAGAAGCCACCTCATTAGTCAATCAAACGAATGCTTTACATCAGCCTTCGTTTGATGTCATTTGCAAAAAGAATTAGTGTTGAATGGTTGTTAAGAAATAACACAAAAAGGCATTAGCGTTTAAGTTTAAAGCAATATAGGCGTTTGGTGCCTGCTCTAGCCGATTTTGACGATCGCAAATCGTTTGTCCATCGCAAAAACGGCTGTTTGTTTCTACTTCCATAAAATAAGCGGCTGTTTCTGTGAGATCTGGATTTAATGCATACGCCACAGCAAGCGGATCATGAAGTGCGCAAGCTGCAACGCCATTGCGTAGCTCATATCGCTCCATATAATGCTTGGTGCAGTCGGCAATAAAATGCTTAATTGTCGATTCTGGCAAAGAAGCAATGTCTGCTCTTGTTAATAACGCATCACGTGTCACATCAAGCCCAATTTGCGTAATGGATGAGAATCCAGCATGTAAAACGACGCGGGCTGCTTCAGGGTCAACGTACATATTGTATTCCGCCACAGGAGTCACGTTTCCGTGTGTAAACGCTGCTCCACCCATATAAACAACTTGTTTAATAAGATGAACAAGCTCGGGGGCCTTTTTAATCGCTAAAGCTAAGTTGGTTAAAGGTCCCGTCATGACAAGCGTAAGCTCCCCAGGATAACGCTTCGCTTGTTCAATCATGTAATCAGGTGCAAACCCAAGAGTGGGTTCGCTATTTGGCTCGAGCGTTGTGAGAGCTCCGCCGAGCCCATCTTCTCCGTGTACGCTATGTTCAAAAAAGGAAGGACGAATGAGTGGTGTGTTCGCACCTTTGACAACAGGATAATGTGCCCCGAGTAACGCTAAAACCTTTAATGTATTAGTAGTTGCTTGATCTAGAGAAACATTGCCATTGACTGTCGTAATTCCAATTAAATCAGCATCCTCACTCTTAACCGCGAGGATGATACCAAGTGCATCGTCGATCCCAGTATCAACATCAAGCAATAGTTTTTTTCGCATAAAGAATCCTCCTTAATTAGCAATTTCTCTATTCCAACGGTCAATCCATTTTGAAGATTCCGCATTTACGTATTCCATATTAAGCAAGTGCAAGCTTTCAATCGTTTGTTCGCCGTACGTAATGCCTTCTGCTTCTTCTTCTGTAAGCTCAACCGTTGCGTTTACTGGGGAGTCAATTTTTGCTTTCGCAGATGCTTCTTGCGCTTCTTGACTGAGGTGCCAGTTAATGAAAGCTTCAGCTAGCTCCTGGTTTTCACTGCCTTCAACAACATTAACTGTGTTTAATACAGCATAGGCGCCTTCCGAAGGAGTCACAAATTCAGTTTCAGGGACAGCAGCTAGCAAGTCATTTAAATACATTTCCATGAATGGACCAGCAGCAATTTCACCTTGCGAGAACATATTGACAAAGTCGGACGTACGATCATATTCTTTCACAATGTTGCCTTTAAGCTCTTGTAACTGTGCGAATGCAGCATCCTCATCAAAGCTTTCTTCACCAGAAACAGTGGAAGCCGCGTCTAGAAACATCGGACCCGTTGTGGCTGTTATGTTTGGAATCGTTATGTTGTTGTTAAGCGTTTCATTCCAAAGGTCGGCCCAGCTAGCAATGGGGGCATCGACTTCATTAGGGTTATAAGCTATACCGAATTGGCCAACTGTAAAAGCAGGACCGTATGCTTCACCCAGGGGAGCTTTAGCTAAATCATAAAGCTCGTCAATGTTTGGAATGTTGTTACGATCTAATTCAGCAAATAGCCCTTCTTCAATTCCTTGTTGAGCATAGTAATCGGATAAGTAAATAACATCAATAGTAGCTGTACCTTGGCGAATTCGGTTTAATCGTTCTGCGTTATTGCCGATATCAACAACAATGTTTACGTTATGCTCTTCTTCGAATGGAGCATAAATTTCTTCTTGGAAAAAATCCTCGGCAAACCCCCAAGTGGATATGACAAGCTCTGTTGGTGCATTGCCATTGTCACCTGACTGTCCGCAAGCAGCAAGGGCAAAGGCGGTAGTTGGAAGCGCGATGAAGCGAGCAATCTGTTTTTTCATTAGAAAATCCTCCTAAAATGTTGTGTATAGCAAATGAAAAAAGGAAGACACACTTGTAGAAGCGTGGGTACGCAATCTACAGGTGCATCTTCCTTGTGTAAACACTTAAAAAAGCAACCTTGATTTATATGGCGAAATCCCGCATGAGAACATGTCCGATGCGTCCATTTCAGCGACTGGATCATTTTGGTGAAAAGAGAATGTTGGTAAAAGCCCATTGTGTTTTCGCATCATAATCCCGCAACACGACTTCGATCTGGTCGGAGAAGTGAGCATGGAGTTGTTCTGTGAGCTTTCGTTTGTACAATAGCGAAAGATGAAAATCTACTTCTAATTTGAGTGAAGGTATTTCACCTTCTAATGCAGTTGAACGTGCAGCCCGTTTATGTTTTGCTTGAATGGTAACTAAATTTCCGAGCGCCGTCACTTTTAACAACGTTGTGCCAACTCCAAATAAATCTCTGGAAACATCATTATAAAGCTGAGCTAGCAATTTTTTGTTTTCGTTTGTATCAAGTTTCATCTCATCACCCATAAACGAAAATCGATTTTGTAACGTTATTGTACATAAATTATTAGACCTGTGCAATATAATGTTCGGATTTTGTTGGATGTAATTTTCTTGAAATTGATAAATAGGTGGTTTTTACGGGGAAATAACGAACGATTATCGACATGTTGAAGGGTTGAATAGGCCATTTACTTAATAAGGGTAGATGCGCGGAGTGCTGTATTCAAAATTCTAATTTGAATACGCCAATAAGAGTAAAACAATACCCATAAGACTGCGTATAAAAGGTAAAAAAGAACCACAGCAATAATCTGGTTGAGTAAGCCGGTTGGGAAGAAATCGGCATCCCATTTTTAAAAAATGGCAGTCAAAGTAGAGTTAAAAGCAAGCTGAATAGAGGCATTTTATAAATCGCATCAATGACGAAGTGAGATGCAGTTGCGAGTGTCCTATCATTATGCAGCATTCAACAAAAGAAAGGTCGACATCTAAGTGGCGACCTTTTTGCTTCTTTTCTTATTGTTATTTCCTTAATCCCTGACGCCTACACCTTCTTCAGAATGAGCAAGGCGACTAGAGGCAGCTGCAGCAATTGCACCAACGATATCATCTAAAAACGTATGGCAAGCGTCCCCCATATCTTCGTGTTCATTTAACTTCCCAATTATGCCAGGCTTTAATTTATCGATATAGCCAAAGTTCGTTAAACCAATTGAACCATATACATTTACTATGGATAAGGCAATGATTTCATCTACACCGTAAAGCCCTTCATCGAAAGCGATTATTTCTTGTAGTGGTGAGCTAAGCTGTTTCTTTTCTGCAAGTCGGTCCAATTCAATTCCTGTTAACAACGCATTTTGAACTTCCCGTTTAGCTAAAACTTTCATAACATGGTGGCGGCATGTTTCTTTTTTTAGATCTGGGACGTAGGGCTTTTGCAAATCATAAACAAGATCCATAATGTCTTCAATTGTTACGCCACGGTCTTCTAAATTCTCGATTGCTAAATCAATCGTAATTTTATGTATCATGAGAATCGACTCCTTCATCAACTGGGTTCTATAGTCTAAAGATACCCGATTTCTTTATTATATACACATTTAACTAGGACATGAGTACTTCTTTTTATAATGAAAAGCCTTTAGGTCGCGGTGGAGTAAGCCATTCGCTTGCGGTAACTTGAACTGCTGCGCCTTCTGTCGGCAACAGTCGCCGTACGGTTCTGCAGGCAAGTGATTCATAATCGGCTAAATAATGAACATGCTGATCATAAGAGACAAGAACTTCGACAATTGCAGAGGCAGCAATTTCATTGTACTTATTTTGCCAATGTTTATAGTTGTGTAAGTGTGTTACACGTAATACTGGGGTTATCGTTTTAAGAAAGCGTTTTGAGAAAATCTCTTGTGTTGTGGCGAGGTCAGGTTCACGATCACCATAATCAACATATAAAGTGGTATGACAGACGACTTTGCATGCGTACATAATCAATCCTCCATAGTGTATTCCGTTTGAGTATACTAAAAACGACTCAATGAAAAAACAACCAAGATAAATGACGAATATTAAAAGTTTTAGAGTATTTAATGTTCGTATTTTATATTGACATTGATCCAGTCCGTTGCTAAACTAACAGGGAAATTAATATTATAGTTTCGTATACATGCAGTAATAAGGTCTGCACGTTTCTACCGAGCCGCCGTAAAAGGCTTGACTACGATATGAAGAACGAGCTTGTAGCTGTGTTCTATTTCATATCGGCTTTAGGTAGAGCTTACCTAAGGCTATTTTGATATGGAGGGAAAAGAATGGATCGTTTTTTTAAGTTAGGTGAGAACCAAACATCGATCAAACAAGAAGGAGTAGCTGGGTTAACAACATTCCTAGCAATGGCTTATATCTTGTTTGTAAATCCACAGATACTTGGTGCTGCAGGAATGGATCAAGGTGCTGTGTTTGTAGCAACAGCGCTTGCCGCGCTTGTTGGTTCCATCTTAATGGGTTTAATTGCTAATTATCCAATTGCGCTTGCTCCAGGAATGGGGTTAAATGCATTTTTTGCTTATACAGTTGTTATTGGTTATGGTATGTCTTGGCAAGCAGCACTTTTTGCAGTGTTTGCCTCGGGAGTTATCTTCGTTATTATAACGATTTTTAAACTACGCGAAATGATTATTAATGCAATTCCAGAAGAATTAAAATATGCAACTGGTGCCGGAATAGGATTGTTTATTGCTTTTATCGGTTTAAAGGATGCAGGTATTGTAGTGGCAGATCCTGCTACACTCGTTTCATTAGGAGATTTAACACAGCCAACAACGTTGCTTGCGATTTTTGGTGTGATTGTAACGATTGTACTTGTTGTCCGAGGTGTTAAAGGAGCCGTTTTCTATGGACTTGCCTTAACTGCTATTTTAGGGATTGTCACAGGAGTTAATACATTGGGTAATGGTGTGTTTTCAATGCCACCAAGTTTAGCGCCTACTTTTGGAGCGGCATTTGATGTTAGTTGGACAGAAGAAATATTTACTTTGCAAATGCTTATTGTCATTTTAACGTTTTTATTTATTGTATTTTTTGATACAGCAGGTACTTTATTTGCGGTAGCCACACAGGCTGGTTTTGTGAAAAACAATCGTTTGCCACGTGTTGGACGTGCATTATTTGCAGATGCAAGTGCCTCTACTCTTGGTTCAATCTTCGGAACATCCACTACAACGGCTTATGTAGAGTCAACCTCTGGAGTTGCTGTAGGTGGACGAACAGGATTAACAGCAGTTTTTACTGGATTGTTTTTTGCTTTAGCATTGTTCTTCTCGCCATTACTTGATGTTATTACAAATGAAGTGACTGCTCCTGCATTAATTATCGTAGGTGTGATGATGGCCACTGCGCTTCGTCACATTGATTGGACAAAAATGGAGATTGCTATTCCTGTTTTCTTTACAGTTGTCACAATGCCACTTACGTATAGTATTGCGACAGGAATTGCATTAGGATTTGTGCTTTATCCATTAACAATGGTTGTTAAAGGACGTGGCAAAGAGCTTCATCCTCTTATGTACTTGTTGTTTATCGTCTTTATTCTTTATTTAGGTTTTTTACCTCATTAATGGATAGAATGCTGATAGAAGATGATAAGCCTGTTGATCGTTTATGCGGTCAACAGGCTTTTTTAATATACTAGAAGGAACGAGAAGTTATGTTTTTATATTGAAAAGGAGTAAGGGGGATAATCACTTGTTTTAATAGGCTTTTTATTGATTTTTAGTTCAGGATTTCATTTATTTATATCGCTTTTCTAAAGTTTTTTTAAAAAACTTTAGAAAAGCTATTGACGATTCGTGTTGAATATTGGTATTATATCTAAGTCGCCAACACAACAGCAACACAGCAGCGGCAAACGAGTTCTTTGAAAACTGAACAAAAGCCAAGCGTAGTAAAGAGATACAAGGTATCTCGTCAATGAAAGTCGTTGAATTTAAATTCAACGCGCTAGCAACATTTTGATGCTTAGGATCTTCGGTTAAGATCGCGACGTCCATGTCGCAACACCGAAGTTAACACATCCGTGTGTAAGTAAACATTTTAACGGAGAGTTTGATCCTGGCTCAGGACGAACGCTGGCGGCATGCCTAATACATGCAAGTCGAGCGGACAGAAGGGAGCTTGCTCCCGGAAGTCAGCGGCGGACGGGTGAGTAACACGTGGGCAACCTGCCCCTTAGACTGGGATAACTTCGGGAAACCGAAGCTAATACCGGATAACACTTTTTTCCACCTGGGAGAAAGTTAAAAGATGGCGTTTGTGCTATCACTAGGGGATGGGCCCGCGGCGCATTAGCTAGTTGGTAAGGTAATGGCTTACCAAGGCGACGATGCGTAGCCGACCTGAGAGGGTGATCGGCCACACTGGGACTGAGACACGGCCCAGACTCCTACGGGAGGCAGCAGTAGGGAATCTTCCGCAATGGACGAAAGTCTGACGGAGCAATGCCGCGTGAGTGAGGAAGGCCTTCGGGTCGTAAAGCTCTGTTGTGAGGGAAGAACAAGTATCGGTTGAATAAGCCGGTACCTTGACGGTACCTCACCAGAAAGCCACGGCTAACTACGTGCCAGCAGCCGCGGTAATACGTAGGTGGCAAGCGTTGTCCGGAATTATTGGGCGTAAAGCGCGCGCAGGCGGCTTCTTAAGTCTGATGTGAAATCTCGGGGCTCAACCCCGAGCGGCCATTGGAAACTGGGAAGCTTGAGTGCAGAAGAGGAGAGTGGAATTCCACGTGTAGCGGTGAAATGCGTAGATATGTGGAGGAACACCAGTGGCGAAGGCGACTCTCTGGTCTGTAACTGACGCTGAGGCGCGAAAGCGTGGGGAGCAAACAGGATTAGATACCCTGGTAGTCCACGCCGTAAACGATGAGTGCTAGGTGTTAGGGGTTTCGATGCCCGTAGTGCCGAAGTAAACACATTAAGCACTCCGCCTGGGGAGTACGACCGCAAGGTTGAAACTCAAAGGAATTGACGGGGACCCGCACAAGCAGTGGAGCATGTGGTTTAATTCGAAGCAACGCGAAGAACCTTACCAGGTCTTGACATCCTTTGACCACTCTGGAGACAGAGCTTCCCCTTCGGGGGCAAAGTGACAGGTGGTGCATGGTTGTCGTCAGCTCGTGTCGTGAGATGTTGGGTTAAGTCCCGCAACGAGCGCAACCCTTGATCTTAGTTGCCAGCATTTAGTTGGGCACTCTAAGGTGACTGCCGGTGACAAACCGGAGGAAGGTGGGGACGACGTCAAATCATCATGCCCCTTATGACCTGGGCTACACACGTGCTACAATGGATGGTACAAAGGGTTGCGAAGCCGCGAGGTGAAGCCAATCCCATAAAGCCATTCTCAGTTCGGATTGTAGGCTGCAACTCGCCTACATGAAGCCGGAATTGCTAGTAATCGCGGATCAGCATGCCGCGGTGAATACGTTCCCGGGTCTTGTACACACCGCCCGTCACACCACGAGAGTTTGTAACACCCGAAGTCGGTGAGGTAACCTTTTGGAGCCAGCCGCCTAAGGTGGGACAAATGATTGGGGTGAAGTCGTAACAAGGTAGCCGTATCGGAAGGTGCGGCTGGATCACCTCCTTTCTATGGAGTATATTACTCTAGTCGACGAACAACTTCGGTTGTTTGGCGCTTTGGATCTTTTGTTCAGTTTTGAATGAACTCAATTCATTCAATTTCATATTTGACAAAGAGAAGCAAGAAGATCGAGGATGGGAAATGTTCGATTGAAGAAGCGTACTTGCGTACGTGACTGATTGAGAATCATGAACCAGACAAAGAGATTCGCTGCTTATCTATTGTTAAAATAGCCCGTTAAAGGCATGGAACCACGCTAAGAACGCCACGTCTTGTGGCAACGCCTGGTACCGACCTCCTGTGGGCAGGTTCTTTGAAAACTAAATCAAGAAACAACTCAAATAAGTTTTGTTCATCGGTTTTAAACTGTTTGAACGAGACGTCAAGAATTCTTGAGCAACCTTTATTGCTTAAACATGGTCGAGCGTATCGCACGCAGACACCATTTAGGATAAGTTAGAAAGGGCGCACGGTGGATGCCTTGGCACTAGGAGCCGACGAAGGACGCGACGAACAGCGATATGCTTCGGGGAGCTGTAAGTAAGCTTTGATCCGGAGATTTCCGAATGGGGGAACCCACCATCCGTAATGGGATGGTACTTGTATCTGAACACATAGGATGCATAGAGGCAGACCCGGGGAACTGAAACATCTAAGTACCCGGAGGAAGAGAAAGCAAATGCGATTTCCTAAGTAGCGGCGAGCGAAACGGAATCAGCCCAAACCAAGAGGCTTGCCTCTTGGGGTTGTAGGACACTCTATACGGAGTTACAAAGAAACGGAGTAGGTGAACTGTCTGGAAAGACAGGCCGAAGAAGGTAACAGCCCTGTAGCTGAAACTTCGTTTCCTCCAGAGTGGATCCTGAGTACGGCGGGACACGTGAAACCCCGTCGGAATCCGGGAGGACCATCTCCCAAGGCTAAATACTCCCTAGTGACCGATAGTGAACCAGTACCGTGAGGGAAAGGTGAAAAGCACCCCGGAAGGGGAGTGAAATAGATCCTGAAACCGTGTGCCTACAACTAGTCAGAGCCCGTTAATGGGTGATGGCGTGCCTTTTGTAGAATGAACCGGCGAGTTACGGTATCGTGCAAGGTTAAGCTGATAAGGCGGAGCCGCAGCGAAAGCGAGTCTGAATAGGGCGAGTGAGTACGATGCCGTAGACCCGAAACCGGGTGATCTACCCATGTCCAGGGTGAAGGTCGGGTAACACCGACTGGAGGCCCGAACCCACGCATGTTGAAAAATGCGGGGATGAGGTGTGGGTAGGGGTGAAATGCCAATCGAACTCGGAAATAGCTGGTTCTCCCCGAAATAGCTTTAGGGCTAGCCTCGAGTGATGAGTTTTGGAGGTAGAGCACTGATTGGACGAGGGGTCCCCACAGGATTACCGAATTCAGTCAAACTCCGAATGCCAAAAACTTTAACTCGGGAGTCAGACTGCGAGTGCTAAGATCCGTAGTCAAGAGGGAAACAGCCCAGACCATCAGCTAAGGTCCCAAAGTATACGTTAAGTGGAAAAGGATGTGGAGTTGCCCAGACAACCAGGATGTTGGCTTAGAAGCAGCCATCATTGAAAGAGTGCGTAATAGCTCACTGGTCGAGTGACTCTGCGCCGAAAATGTACCGGGGCTAAACGTATCACCGAAGCTATGGCAATTCCTTATGGAATTGGGTAGGGGAGCGTTCCAAGGACAGCGAAGCTAGATCGTGAGGACTAGTGGAGTGCTTGGAAGTGAGAATGCCGGTATGAGTAGCGAAAAGAGGGGTGAGAATCCCCTCCGTCGAAAGCCCAAGGTTTCCTGAGGAAGGCTCGTCCGCTCAGGGTCAGTCGGGACCTAAGCCGAGGCCGAAAGGCGTAGGCGATGGACAACAGGTTGATATTCCTGTACCACCCAGTATTTGTTTGAACGATGGGGGGACGCAGAAAGGTAGGGTGAGCGCGCCGCTGGCTGTGCGCGTCGAAGCATGCAAGGCTGGAACATAGGCAAATCCGTGTTCCGTTCGGCTGAGCTGTGACCGTGAAGGACCTTCGGGTCCGAAATCCCTGATCCTCCGCTGCCAAGAAAAGCCTCTAGTTAGAATACAGGTGCCCGTACCGCAAACCGACACAGGTAGGCGAGAAGAGAATTCTAAGACGCTCGGGAGAACTCTCGTTAAGGAACTCGGCAAAATGACCCCGTAACTTCGGGAGAAGGGGTGCTCTATTAAGGTGAATAGCCTGAGAGAGCCGCAGTGAATAGATCCAAGCGACTGTTTAGCAAAAACACAGGTCTCTGCCAAGCCGCAAGGCGAAGTATAGGGGCTGACACCTGCCCGGTGCTGGAAGGTTAAGAGGAGGGGTTATCCCGCAAGGGAGAAGCTCTGAATTGAAGCCCCAGTAAACGGCGGCCGTAACTATAACGGTCCTAAGGTAGCGAAATTCCTTGTCGGGTAAGTTCCGACCCGCACGAATGGTGCAACGACTTGGATACTGTCTCAACGAGAGACCCGGTGAAATTATAGTACCTGTGAAGATGCAGGTTACCCGCGACAGGACGGAAAGACCCCATGGAGCTTTACTGTAGCTTGATAGTGAGTGTTGGTACCATTTGTACAGGATAGGTAGGAGCCTTGGAAACCGGAGCGCTAGCTTCGGTGGAGGCGTTGGTGGGATACTACCCTGATGGTGCTGACATTCTAACCTCGACCCGTGATCCGGGTCAGGGACATTGTCAGGTGGGCAGTTTGACTGGGGCGGTCGCCTCCTAAACAGTAACGGAGGCGCCCAAAGGTTCCCTCAGAATGGTTGGAAATCATTCGTAGAGTGCAAAGGCATAAGGGAGCTTGACTGCGAGACCTACAAGTCGAGCAGGGACGAAAGTCGGGCTTAGTGATCCGGCGGTGCCGTATGGAAGGGCCGTCGCTCAACGGATAAAAGCTACCCTGGGGATAACAGGCTTATCTCCCCCAAGAGTCCACATCGACGGGGAGGTTTGGCACCTCGATGTCGGCTCGTCGCATCCTGGGGCTGAAGTAGGTCCCAAGGGTTGGGCTGTTCGCCCATTAAAGCGGCACGCGAGCTGGGTTCAGAACGTCGTGAGACAGTTCGGTCCCTATCCGTCGCGGGCGTAGGAAATTTGAGAGGAGCTGTCCTTAGTACGAGAGGACCGGGATGGACATACCGCTGGTGTACCAGTTGTTCCGCCAGGAGCATCGCTGGGTAGCTACGTATGGACGGGATAAGTGCTGAAAGCATCTAAGCATGAAGCCCCCCTCAAGATGAGATTTCCCATGGCGTAAGCCAGTAAGACCCCTTAGAGATGATGAGGTTGATAGGTCAGGAGTGGAAGTGTGGCGACACATGGAGCGGACTGATACTAATCGGTCGAGGGCTTATCCTAATTAATTCTTGAATTTGAGTGTGTTTCGGATTTAGTTTTGAAAGAATCCTTTCTTTCAATAAGGTTGATGGACACCACGCTAAGAGCCACGTCCTGTGGCAACGCCTGGTACCCACATCCTGTGGGCAAAGAGAAGCAAGGAGTTCGAGGACAAAAGTGCTTGAAAGAAGGAGCGTACTTGCGTACGTGACTGATTGAAAGACACGCAT